>JAZDIY010000170.1:0-3018 GCA_043804445.1 Chloroflexota bacterium
AACCCCCGGACCTATGACATTGACACGCTGCGGCGCCGCTTCTCCCCGGAAGAGCGGATTTACCGGCTGCGCTGCGTGGAAGCCTGGTCTATGGTCATCCCCTGGCTGGGGTTCCCCCTGTCCAAGCTCCTCAAGGAGGTAGAGCCCCAGGCATCGGCCAAGTACGTGCGCTTTGAGACGGTCTACCGCCCCGATGAGATGCCCGGCCAGGTGGGCCGCTACTTTGACTGGCCTTACGTTGAGGGCCTGCGCCTGGATGAGGCCATGAACGGCCTGACGCTGCTGGCCACCGGCCTTTACGGCCAGCCCCTTCCGGCCCAGAGCGGGGCCCCTATCCGCCTGGTGGTGCCCTGGAAGTACGGCTTCAAGAGCATCAAGGCGGTGGTCAAGATTGACCTGGTGGCCGAGATGCCGGTCTCCTTCTGGATGGCGGCCGCTCCCGATGAATACGGCTTCTATGCCAACGTCAACCCGGAGGTGCGCCACCCCCGCTGGTCGCAGGCCAGCGAGCGCCGGATTGGTGAGCTCAGCCGCCGCGATACCCTGCTCTATAACGGCTACGGGGATGAGGTGGCCTCGCTCTATGCCGGCATGGACCTGAACTATCCGAATGCCTAAGTTCAAGCCCACCGGCCTCAGGCCCCTGGTTCATGTGATGGCCCTGATACCGCTGGCGCTGCTGGCCTGGGACTTCAGCCAGGGCCGGCTGACGGCTAACCCGATACAGGAAATCACCCTGCGCACCGGCCGCTATACCCTGGCCTTCCTGATGGTTACCCTGGCGGTTACCCCCTTGAGCCAGGTCGCCGGTATGCCCGGCCTGCGCCGGCTGCGCCGGCTGCTGGGCATTTATACCTTTGTCTACGCCAGCCTCCACCTGCTGAACTTCGTCGGGCTGGACTACGGTTTTAACCCCCGCCGGCTCTGGGCGGATATCGGTGAGAAACGCTACGCCCTGGTGGGGTTCGCCGCTTTCCTGAGCCTGGTGCCGCTGGCGGTGACCTCCACCCGGGGCTGGGTGAGGCGGCTGGGCTGGCGGTGGGAACGGCTGCACCGTCTGATTTACCTCACGGGGGTGCTGGCGGTCGTTCACTTTACCTGGCAGGCCAAGGCGGGCAACCTCTGGCCGCTGCCGGTAGGTATCCTGGTGCTGCTGCTGCTACTGGCGCGCTTCCCCCCCATCAGCCGGTGGCTGGCCCGGCACGCCGCGGGATAGCCGGGGCGCATCGCTTTACCGCCGCCTATTCCCAGAGCCGGGCCCATTTCTGGCGGGTGGCCTTTAAGACCTCCGGGGCAGACCGGGTGGCCCTGGGGAACTGGTCCTTCCAGTGCCAGGGACGGCAGGCCACGATCTGGGCCGAGGAGTGGGTATAGTCCCCCTTCTCGCGTTTTTCCGGGGAGAGGCTGGGGTTGGTCGGTGAGGTGCGGGTCTGGTGGGCGATGTCGATGGCTTCGGCGGGGTCACAGCGGGTGCCCAGGGCCCACATCACCTCGGCCAGACTGGTGGGGTCAATGTCCTCGTCCACCACGATGCACCAGCGGATGTGCAGTGAGGTAGCCTGGACGGCGTTCAAGAGCTGGGCGGTCTGCCGGGCGTGCCCGGCGTACTGCTGCTTTATCGAGGCCACAATCATGGAGTTGATGCCGGCCTCGCCCACGCACCAGACGCCCTGTACCCCGGGGACGTGCCGCTCCAGCTCGGCCCAGACCATGGCGGAGCGGGTGATGTGGCGTCCCATGGTCCACAGCTGGGGGTCAACCGCGGCCAGGGTGCCCAGGATGATGGGCTGGTGGCGGTGCATCACGGCGTTGACCCGGAGTATCGGCTCCGGGCGGGCACTGCCGGCGTAGTAGCCGGGCCACTCGCCGAAGGGCCCCTCCATCACCGTGCCCGCCTCCGGCGGCAGCAGTTCCCCTTCCAGAACAATCTCCGCGGTGGCGGGCAGGGGCAGGTCGGTGGTAATCCCCCGGACCACCTCCACCGGGGTTCCCCGGAGGCCGCCGGTGAAGTCATATTCGGGTACCCCCCAGGGCAGGGACCACTCGCCGGAGGCGAATATCAGCGGCTCGTGGCCGCAGGAGATGGCCACCGGGCAGCTCTGCCCCCGGGCCCAGTACTTGCGCCGCATGATGTCGGCGTGGTGCCCCGGGGTCATGAAGATGGTGGCGGTGTTGCGGTCATGGACCTGGACGCGCTGCACCGCCAGGTTGACCCAGCCTTCTTCAGGGTCGCGGGTGATGGTCACCGAGCCGGTGCCGATGTAGCGGCCACCGTCGCCCTGGCGCCACCAGGGGCTGGGGAACTTCATGATGTCCACGTCCGGGCCGGTAAAGACGTTCTCCATCACCGGCCCGGTCTTGACCTCCACCGGCGGGATGGGGGCTACCCCCCCGGGCCAGGCGCTCCTTCACCGCCCGTACCAGGTCAATGCCGGCCAGGTCCTCCGGCAGGCCGTAGCACATGGCCACCCGGCGCGGGCTGCTGAACGGGTTGGTGGCCACGCGGTAGCCGGGCTGGTGCCCTTTGATGTGGTCAAAGAGCATCAGCCGGGGGTGGGCTTCCTGCCCCTCGGCCTCGGTAATCAGGCCAATCTCCAGGTTCCAGTCGGCCCCGTCAACCCTCTTGACCTCGCCCACCTCTTCGGCGCGGGCGATGAACTGGCGCAGGTCTTTAAACATGGCGTCTGCCTCCTTTATCTCCGTCCTGTCTTGATGGTATCACTCGGCAGGTTCTGCACTTTTGGTGGCGTGCCTGGAGGTATTCGAACCCAAGACTACCGGTACGTTGCCTCCGTCCGCCTCACCACCTGCAATATCAAAACCAGGTTTTCATTGTCGTAAACTTCGTAAACCACCCGGTAGCTGCCTACTCTGATTCGATAGGCTCTCTCAGCCCCCCGGATTTTCCTGACCCCCTGGGGGTGGGGTTCATCAGCTAAGCCCCTGATAGCGACTCGCAACCGCTCGAAATCGTGCCTCTGTAGGCGCTTCTTTAGCCTGTCTAAATCGCGGTCAGCC
>JAZDIY010000171.1:0-2265 GCA_043804445.1 Chloroflexota bacterium
GGTGGACAACCACACTTTCAGCACCTATTCGGCCAATGTCGCGGTATCGCTGTGGCGCAGCCAGCAGAAGCTGCGTGACGTGCTTTCTCAGCCCCTGACGGTGGCCCCCTGGCAGCAGGGGGAGCTGGCGTGGGCGGTAAACACCCTTGACGTGGTGCCCGATGACTTGGCCCAGGGGGATTCCTACCAGTTTACCGTGGTCATCCAGCGGGGTGACCAGGAGCGGCGGGTGATAGTTTACGTTAACAATAACATCAAGATACCGCCACCGGTCAGGTAATTGGGGGGAGTGATATGAGACTGGTATACGTGCTGTACGGTTTCGGGGTGCTGTTCAGCGTGGCCGGCATCGGCTTTCTGGCTGCCGAGTACGTCAAGCTCATGACCGACGCCGGCAAGCTGCTGGCCCTGGTGCTGACGGTGGGCCTCTTCGCCTCGCTGACCAAATACTTTGAAAGCGTGGGGTGGTAGCCATGGCAACAGCGGTAGCGGTACTGGCCACCCTGGGTTTCCTGGGCTGGCTGATTTACCGGGCGGTGCGGGGCCGGACGGTCCGGGCCCATAACATCACCTACGGCATCGCCGTGGTGACCGGCATCTTTACCTACGCCTTTTTCCTGACCATGGACATACCCCAGCTGGTCAAGATAGTGCTCAGCATTATCTTCGGTATCCTGCTCATCTTCCTGGCGGCCTACCTGCAGCGCCGCCGCCAGCCTGAGTAGATGACTGCCTACCCGGGCAGCCCCTTTTACCATAATGGCCCCGTTTTTAAGCCGTGGACGATGGGCTGATTTATACCATCTTCCGTACCGACTTCGGCTGGCTGGGCATTATGGCCTCGGGGCGGGGGTTACGCCGCCTGGTACTGCCCCAGCCCACGCCAGAAGAGGTGCGCCGGCAACTGGGGGATGAGGGCGTCCCCGGCCCCTGGATGACCTGGCGGCCCGGCTCAGGGCCTATTTCGGCGGTCAGCTGGTGGCCTTTCCTGACGGGCTTGACCTGTCCGGGGCGACCCCCTTCCAGCGCCGGGTATGGGGGGTGACCCGGCTCATCCCACGGGGCGAGACCAGGAGCTACGGCTGGGTGGCCGGGCAGCTGGGCGTGGCCTCGGCGCGGGCGGTGGGGCAGGCCCTGGCCCGTAACCCGCTGCCGGTTATCGTTCCCTGCCACCGCGTGGTGGCCGCTGACGGCGGCCCCGGCGGCTACCGCGGCGGGCTGGCGCTGAAGCGGCGGCTGCTCATATTAGAGGGCTGCCCTGATGTTATCTAAAACTACGGTTTGAGTTCCCCCGGGGCCTGGGCCCGGTACAGCCTCTTTTTGGCCTCGGAGACACCCCTCATCTTCAGGTTGAGGAAGCCCAGCCCGTACTCCTCGATGAGCCCCTGGCCGGCGAAGCTGTAGTAGACGTTATCGCCGATGATGATATGGTCCAGCACCTTTATCTGCATGATACCGCCGGCGTAGACCAGGTCCCGGGTCAGGTCGCGGTCACTCTGGCTCGGTTCCGGGCGGCCCGAGGGGTGGTTGTGCACGAATATCAGCCCCGCGGCGTTGTGCTTCAGGGCCCCCTCCATCACCTCGCGGGGGGAGATGAAGCTGGAGCTCACCGTCCCCCGGAAGAGGTCGGTTACCTCCAGTATCTGGTTCTGGCTGTTTAAGTAAATGACCTTGAAGACCTCCTTTTTGAGGTCGCGCATGGCGTGGTAGAGGTAGTCGAAAATCTCCTGGGCGGACTGGTAAACGGGCTTGTCCATCACCTTTTCCTTGAGGAACTCCCGGGCCACGGCCTGTACCAGCTTGATGCCGAAGGCATTGCGGGGGCCGATGCCGTCTATCTCCTGGAGCTCCTCCAGGGGGGCTTCCAGCACCCCGCGCAGCGAATGGAACTTCCTGATGGCGGCCTTGGCCTGCGGCTTGCAGTCCCGCCGGGGGGTGCCCAGGCTCAGCAGCAGCTCGATAATCTCGTAGTCATGAAAGCCGGCCAGCCCGGACTGGAGGAACTTGTCCCGCAGCCTCTGGCGGTGGCCGGCGGGGCTATCGGCAGTTGTTTTGTCTTCGGTCAAAGTCAGTCCCCCCTGATTGTCTCGGGGCGGCTTGCCGTCACCGCCCGGTTACCGGCCGGCCTCCACCCTCAGTCCGTCCTCACCCACCAGGGCCGCCAGCTGCCGGTGCAGTTCCGGGCAGTAGCCGGTGTAGATGCGGGACAGCCGCAGTTTGTGTACCCGTGTCCCGTTGACCACGCGCAGGTTGACCTCGTCGTCG
>JAZDIY010000172.1:0-2764 GCA_043804445.1 Chloroflexota bacterium
AGGGATGGACGATAAAGCGATGAAAACAATTTCAAACGCCTCTGCCTTGCTTAATCGGGGTGTTAAAGAGGGGCAGAGCCCCTCTTAATAAAAAACTTCCCCTTCTCCTGGCAGGAGAAGGGGATAAAGGGGATGAGGTCACCAGCTAAGTATTAGTCTGGCGAGATACTAGGCCCCGGTCTTGAGGGCCAGCACCGCTTCCTGAACCTGGAAGAGCTGCTGGATACCCCGCTCCGCCAGGGCCAGCACCCGGTCGATGGTCTCCCGGGGGAAGGGCTTGCCCTCGGCGGTACCCTGCACCTCCACGAACTCGCCCCGGTTGGTCATGACCACATTGAAATCAGCCTCGGCATTGCAGTCCTCGTCGTAGCACAGGTCAAGAAAGAGATGCCCGTGAACGATGCCGACACTGGTAGCCGCCACGGCGCTCGGCAGCGGTATGGCGGATATTATCCCCATGGCCTTCATGGCCTTCATGGCCTGGTACAGGGCCACGTAGGCCCCGGTGATGGCCGCCGTCCGGGTACCGCCATCGGCCTGGAGGACATCGCAGTCCACCACCAGGGTCCGCTCGCCCAGGGCGGTCATGTCGGCCACCGCCCGCAGCGAGCGCCCGATCATCCGCTGTATCTCCTGGCTCCGCCCGGAGACCCGGCCCCGCGAGACCTCACGGGGGCTGCGGGTGACGGTGGCCCGGGGCAGCATGGCGTACTCGGCGGTAATCCAGCCGGTGCCGCTCCCCTTGAGGAAGGGGGGCACCCTCTCCTCCACGCTGACGGCACAGGCCACCCGGGTCTTGCCCAACTCCATCAGCACCGAGCCCTCGGCAAAGCTCTGGAAGCCGGGGGTTATCTTCACCGCCCGCAGCTCATCAAAATTACGTCCGTCCGCCCTTTTCAAAACCAGTCTCCCCTCTAACCGTTAATACGGCCAGAGTATAGCACCCACCGGGCCGGCTTAGCAATCGGGCAGGGTAAGGGTTTGACGGCAGCCGTGCCGTAGCTGCTATAATAGCCATGCGCCGGCAAACCGGCAGGCCGCTCCACAGGGGCGGCCGGGAGAAATGGCCTTGTCCAAGTCAGCGGTAATCTCCGCCCTGGAAAAGATAGCCGGCCGCGCCAACCTGCTCACCTCGCCGGAGGACCTGGTGGCCTACAGCACTGACGGCACCTCGGCCGGGCAGCTGCCCCTGGCCGTGGTCACCGCCACCAGCCCCGGCATGGTCGCCGAGGTGCTGAAGTACGCCAGCCGCCAGCGCCTGCCGGTGACGCCGCGCGGCTCCGGGACCAGCCTGTCCGGCGGGGCGGTACCCGACCCGGGCAGCCTGGTGCTAAGCCTGAGCCGGCTGAACCGGATACGGGAAATCAACCCGGTCAACCTGACGGCCACCGTGGAAGCGGGCACCGTCACCGCCCGGCTCCAGCAGGAGGCGGAGAAGCTGGGCCTCTATTACCCGCCCACCCCGGTCAGCTACCGGCAGAGCACCGTCGGCGGCAATATCGCCACCAACGCCGGCGGCATCACCGGGGTCAAGTACGGCACCACCCGGGACTACGTGCTGGGGCTGGAGGTGGTGCTGGCCTCGGGAGAGATAGTCCGTACCGGCGGGGCGGTGATGAAGATGGTGACCGGCTACAACCTGGCCCAGCTCCTGGTCGGCTCCGAAGGCACCCTGGCCGTTGTCACCGGGGCCACCCTGCGGCTCATCCCCAAGCCCAAGTCATTCGCCAGCGTCATGGCCAGCTTCGCCCGGCTGGAGGAGGCCGCCCAGGCGGTCAACCGGATACTCACCTCGGGGCTGCTCCCCTGCAGCATCGAGCTGATGGACCGGCTGACCATCCGGGCCGTGGAGGACTACCTGCACCTGGGCCTGCCCACCGAGGCCGAGGCCATCATACTGGTAGGGATGGACGGCACCGCCGAGTCGGTGGTGGAGGAGACCCGGCAGGCCGCCGCCCTGTGCCGGGAGATGAAGGCCATCCGGGTGGAGACAGCGGCCACGCCGGCGGAGAACGAGGCCCTCTGGCGGGCACGCAACAGCATCGGCGGGGCCTACGGGCGGCTGGCCCCCAACAAGGGCAACCAGGACATCTCGGTGCCCCGCGAGGCCATGGTGGCCATGATACGGGCCAGCCAGGAGATTGCCGCCCGGCACGGTCTGCCCATGGCCATGGCCGGGCACCTGGGTGACGGCAACCTCCACCCGGTGGTGCTCTACGACGAGAGCCGGCCGGAGCAGGTGGCCGCCATGCACGCCATCGTGGACGAGGTCATCAACCAGGCCATCCGGCTGGGCGGCATGCCCTCGGCGGAGCACGGGCTGGGGACGCTGAAGCGCCAGTTCCTCCGGCCCGCCCTGGACCCCCGGGCGGTGGCCCTGATGCGTGACATCAAGCACCTCTTCGACCCGCTCAACATCCTGAACCCCGGCAAGGTGTTCCCCAACGGGGAAGGGGGTACTTAAGGAGGTCAACTTGGGCCAGGTCAACCGGGTCAGGCTGCACCAGCGGGCCTGGTACGAAGACGACGATATTAGCCTGGACTTCCCGACCTCATGGGAGGTAGTGACCCTGCCCATGCAGGGGCACGACGCCCCGCCGCTGGCCGAGGAAGGGATACGCCGGGCGATGGGAAACCCCATCGGCACCCGGCCCCTCCGGGAGCTGGCCCGGGGCAAAAAAGAGGTGGCCATCGCCTTCGACGACCTGAGCCGGCCCACCCGCAGCGCCCCCCTCATCCCCTACCTGCTGGCGGAGCTGGCGGC
>JAZDIY010000173.1:0-3445 GCA_043804445.1 Chloroflexota bacterium
GACAATGTACTCTTCCTCTAATATTTTGAGGGTATTATACTACATATAGTGTCTCAATGTCAAATCGTAGTACCATATGTAGTCTTTGGCCGTTACTTTCCCCCGAAGTACTGCAAGGCAAGCCTGACCTTTTCCTCCAGGGAGAGGTCGGTGGAGGCGGGGAGGGTGCTGACGGCGCGGGTGGCTTCGGCGGCGGAGTAGCCCAGGGAGGTGAGGGCGGCCAGCACGTCGGTGTTCTCCTGGACCAGCTGGGCGGCGGGGGTGGCCAGCCAGATGGTGCCCATCTTGTCCCTGAGCTCCAGGATGAGACGCGCGGCCATCTTCTTACCGATGCCGGGGACCTGGGTGAGCAGGGCGGTACTGCCGGTGGCGATGGCCGCCACCAGCTTTTCCGCGTCCATGGCCGAGAGCATGGCCAGGGCCAGGCGGGGCCCCACCCCGGAAACGGTAATCAGGCCCTGGAACAGGCCCAGCTCCTCCGCCGAGGCGAAGCCGTAAAGGGCCACGTTATCTTCCCTCAGATAGAGGTGGGTATAGAGGTTGACCTGCCCGCCGGCAGCCCCCAGCGTGCTCAGTGTGGAGGTGGGCATAAACACCTGGAAACCAATACCACCCACCTTGATGATGGCCCAGCCTGCACCCAGTGCCTCCAGTTTCCCCTGAAGGGTGGCTATCATATGGCATTACCCTCCGTCAACAGCCTGTCCAGGTGCACCTGCCGCAGGTGGCAGATGGCCACCGCCAGGGCATCGGCGGCATCACTGGGCTGGGGGGCCTCGGCCAGGCCGAGCTGGAGCCGCACCATCTGCTGGACCTGTTCCTTGGAGCTGGTACCGTAATCGGCCACCCGCTGCTTGACCTGGGCCGGGGTGTACTCGTAGGCGGAGAGACCCCGGTTAGCGGCGGCCAGTATGGCCACCGCCTGGGCCCGGCCCACCGCCAGGGCCGATTTAACGTTCTTGGCCACGAAGGGCTGTTCCACCGCCACCACATCCGGCTGGTGACGGCTGATAACCTCCAGCAGGCCATGGTACAGATAGCTTAAACGCTCTCCGATGGGAGAGCCTGCCCGGCAGGTCAGGGCACCGCAATCAACCAGCCAGATGTCGTCCCCGCGGCTGTCAATCACCCCGTAGCCCGTAATCACGGTGCCCGGGTCAATGCCCAGTACTTTCACCTCAAATCAAATCCAACGGCACCGGCCGGGGAGTCTCCCCGCACCATTATGCCTGCGCCTGGTATTTCTCCAGTATCTCGTCGGAAAAATCGGCGTTGCTGGAAACCTGCTGCACATCGTCCACCTCCTCCAGCTTATTCAGCAGCTTCATGGCCTGCAGGGCCGCCTTCTCGTCAAGCTCCACCGTGGTCTTGGGTACCATGGCCAGTTCCGCCGAGTCTATGGCCACCTTTTTATGTTCCAGGGCGGTCCGGACGGCCTCCAGATCTTCCGGCCTGGTATAAATCTCCATGTAGCCGTTCCCTACCTTGACATCCTCCGCTCCGGCGTCGATGGCCTGCAGGCCCAGCTCGTCAGCGTCCAGACTGGCTGTCTCCACGGTAATGACACCCCGGCGGTCAAAAATCCAGGCCACGCAGCCGCTCTCTCCCAGGTTACCGCCGTGGCGGTTAAAGGCATTCCTCACCTCCTGCAGGGTACGGTTACGGTTGTCGCTCAGTGCCTGTACCAGAATGGCCACCCCGCTGGGACCGTAGCCCTCCAGAAACATCTCCACCAGGGCCGCCCCCTCAAGCTCGCCGCTACCCCGCTTGATGGCCCGCTCGATATTTTCCAGCGGCATGTTGTTATCACGGGCTTTCTGGATACCCAGCCGCAGGTGGTAATTGGCCTCCGGGTTACTGCCGCCTTTCCGGGCAGCCACGATAATCTCACGGGCCAGCTTGGTAAAGAGCTGCCCCCGCCGGGCATCGGCCACCCCCTTCTGGTGCTTGATGGAAGACCACTTGGAATGCCCTGACATCTTCTTGTCTCCTTAACCACCCGGTTGATAACCGCCTAAATTGTATCATCCCCCCTGCCGGCGGTCAAAGGGTATCAGGTTGATTCCGGCCCGCCGATAACCATGGCGATGGCGTAATCCCGGGAATGGGAGAGGCTGATGGCCAGCTTACCCAGCCTTAAATCAGCCGCCTGCCCCTTCGCCTTACCGTGAAGATGAACTACCGGCTGCCCCGATGGGTCAGCCAGTATCTCAATCTCACGCCAGCTGATGCCCCCGGCGGGCTGGCCCAGGGCTTTCATCACCGCTTCCTTGCCGGCAAAGCGTACCGCCAGCGAAGAGACCCGGCCCCGGCACAGACCCAGTTCCGCCGGGGTAAAGATACGGCGCAGAAAAGCCGCCCCCCAGCGGGAGACAGCCTCCTCGATGCGGCCTATTTCCACAATATCAGTACCGATGTGGTGCATTGCCGGCCTGCCTCCGATCAGGCTGCCTGGATTATAGGCCAACCGGGCGGCGCCTTCAAGTTGGTACTTTATCACACGGGCTGCTAGAATGGAAGTCAGGGGTCAACTTATGGCACCGCAATACTACATCGGCACTTCAGGCTGGCACTACGAGCACTGGCGGGGCCGGTTCTATCCGCAGAAACTGCCCAAGACCAGGTGGCTGGAGTTCTACGCCGCCAGTTTCAATAGCGTGGAGCTGAACAACAGCTTCTACCGTTTACCTTCGGAGGCGGCCTGGACCGGCTGGCACCGCCAGACACCGGACGGTTTTACCTTCGCCGTCAAGGCCAGCCGCTTCATTACCCACATCAAACGGCTGAGGGATACCGCCGGGGCCAGCGCCAAATTCATCGCCCGTGCCGGTATCCTGGGAGAGAAGCAGGGGCCGCTGCTGTACCAGCTGCCGCCGGGGATGCACCGCAATGACGCGGTGCTGGAGTCATTCCTGTCGGCCCTGCCCCCAGACCTGAAGCACGCCGTGGAGTTCCGCCACCCGTCATGGCTGGACGAGGGGGTATTCGACATACTGCGCCGGTATCATACCGCTCTTTGCGTCTTCGATATGCCGTCACTTCACTGCCCCCTGGCGGTGACCGCCGATTTTGCCTACATCCGCTTCCACGGGGCCAGCACTCTCTACTCCAGCAGCTATACCGACCAGGAGCTGGCGGTCTGGGCAGGGAGGCTGACCAACCTGGCCGCCAGGACCCAGGCGGTCTATATCTATTTCAATAATGACACCGAGGCCTTCGCCGTGAACAACGCCCTGACCCTGCGCCGCTATCTTAGTAATGGGAAGCCGAGCAAGGGGTAACATCGTAAGCTCAGCTAGGCAGCAGCAGATTACAATACCCCGGGAGTTTCAGATGGGCTGGAGCCCATCTTAATAAAATCTTCCCCTTCCCCTTGATTAAGGGGAAGGGGACACAGGGGATGGGGTTATCACGACCCATGACCGGCTCCTGGTGGTGGACGTGG
>JAZDIY010000174.1:0-2606 GCA_043804445.1 Chloroflexota bacterium
CCCCCCAGACCATCGAGCGCTTCAGCGCCCGCTTCCCCCGGCGGGTGGCCGTGCTCCACAGCCAGCTCTCCCCGGGCGAGCGCTTCGACGAGTGGCACCGCATCCGGGACGGCGAGTGCGACGTGGTCATCGGCTCCCGCAGCGCCATCTTCGCCCCCCAGCCGGAGCTGGGGCTGATTATCATCGACGAGGAGCACGAATGGACCTATAAAGAGTCGGACCTCTCACCCCACTACCACGCCCGCCGGGTGGCCATCCGGCTGGCCGAGCTCACCGGGGCCGTGGTCGTCCTGGGCAGCGCCACCCCCGACGTGGAGACCTACTACCACTGCCAGCAGGAGGACTACCGGTTGCTGCCCCTGCCGGAGCGGGTCACCCCCGGCGAAGGGGCCCTCCCCCGGGTGGCGGTGGTGGACATGAGGGAAGAGCTCAAGGCAGGCAACCGCAGCATCTTCAGCCGGCCCCTGGCCACCGCCACCGCCGGGGCCCTGGAGCGGGGGGAGCAGGTGATACTCTTCCTCAACCGGCGGGGCGGGGCCAGCTTCGTCCAGTGCCGCCACTGCGGCCTGGTGCTGCGCTGCCCGCGCTGCGGGGGCACCTTCACCCAGCACCCCGCCGAGGCGGCTCTGGTCTGCCACCAGTGCAACCGCCGCTCTCCCGTGCCCCGGCTTTGCCCACGCTGCGGCAGCACGCGCATCAAATTCATCGGGGCGGGCACGCAGAAGGTGGAGCAGGCCGCTCACGAGGCCTTCCCGCACGCCCGGCTGCTGCGCTGGGACAGCGACACTACCCGGCTGAAGGACGCCCACCGGGCCATCCTGAACCGCTTCCGCCGCCATCAGGCCGATATCCTCATCGGCACCCAGATGATTGCCAAGGGGCTGGACCTGCCCCTGGTGACCCTGGTGGGGGTGGTCAACGCCGATACCGGCCTCAACCTGCCCGACTTCCGGGCCGGTGAGCGCACCTTCCAGCTGCTGAGCCAGGTGGCCGGGCGGGCGGGACGGGGCACCCGGGGGGGCCAGGTCATCATCCAGAGCTACTCCCCGGAGCACTACGCCAGCCGGGCCGCCGCCGGCCACGACTACGCCCTCTTCTACCGGCAGGAGATTGACTACCGCCGCCAGCTGCACTACCCCCCCTTCAGCCAGCTGGCCCGGCTGCTCTACCGCCACACCAGCGACCACCTCTGCCAGCGGGAGACCGAGCGGGTGAAGCAGCTCATCATCCAGGAGCGGGACAGCCGGGGCATCGCCGACTTGAGCCTGATTGGCCCGGCCCCCGCCTTCGTCCCCCGGCTGCACGGGCGCTACCGCTGGCAGCTCATCCTGCGGGGCAGCCGCTTGAGCCCCTTCCTGGCGCTGATACCCCTCCCCCAGGGCTGGACGGTGGACATTGACCCGGTAGGACTGGTCTAGTAAACTATTAACAGGAGTCACCGAAAGGGCCAGATGGCAGTTTTACCGATACGCACCGCCCCGGACCCGGTGCTGAAGCAGAAGGCGAAGCGGGTCAGCCGCGTTGACGGCGCCGTCCGCCAGCTCATCAGTGACATGATTGAGACCATGCACGCCGCCAACGGCGTCGGCCTGGCCGCCCCCCAGGTCGGCGTCTCCCTGCGCCTGGTCGTCATCGGCCTCCCCGACGAGGCGGAGATGGTCCTGGTCAACCCGGAGGTAGTGCGCCGCTCCGGGGAAAGACAGCTGGAGGAGGGCTGCCTGAGCGTACCCGGCTACTACGGCGAAATCAAGCGGTCGGCATCGGTCACGGTCAAGGGGCGCGACCAGGACGGCCGGGAAGTCCGCATCAAGGCGGAGGGGCTGCTGGCCCAGGCCCTGGAGCACGAGATTGACCACCTCAACGGGGTGCTCTACGTGGACCACGCCGAGAGCCCGGATCAGATAAGCCGGGTTGACACCAGTCCCCCGGAAGAATGACATGATTAACCCTGATCCGGCTAACCTGGGCGACCTCATCAAACAGCAGCGGGTCTCGGTGTCGCTGACGCTGCAGCAGCTGGCCGCCCGCTCCGGGGTGTCCCCCTCCCACCTGGGCCGCATCGAGAGGGGGGAGCGCTTCCCCTCCGCCCGCATCCTCAAGCGCATCGCCGGCCCCTTGAGTTTCGAGGAAAACGAGCTGCTCACCCTGGCCGGCTACCTGTCCCCCCAGCCCACCGCCGCGCCGCCTGCAGGCTACGGCGGCCACCTTGACCCCCACGTGGCCCGGATACTGGGGCGGGAGCCGGTAGAGGTGCAGCGGGCGGTGGTCAGCATCCTGGCCATCCTCAAGAGCGTGGCCAGGAACCTCCGCCCCCGCTAGCCCCCCCTATAATAAATAAGGAAGAACATACCAACCCCTCTTTTTTGAAATCCTCCCCCTGTATCCCCCTCCTTTGATAAAGGAGGGGGAAGGTTTTCCAGAAGAGGGGGCAATCGCCCCCTCTTAAAGCACCCCTATTAAAATCCCTCTCAATCTCCCTTTGCCAAAGGGAGACGATACGTTTTGCGGATAAACATATCCCCCATGACAGGGGTAGCCGGGGTTACAGCTGTTCCTCCCCCTTTGAAAAAGGGGGAAGGAGGGGGATTTCTGAAACCGGGCTTCCC
>JAZDIY010000175.1:0-2027 GCA_043804445.1 Chloroflexota bacterium
GGGGTGAGGAGTATGGCTAAGTGGACGGGAACGCTGGAAAAGATAGACGATTACCGCTGGCAAATCCCCCGGAGCTACAAGAAGGGGATGCGGGTGCCCGGGCTGGTCTTCGCCAGCCGGGAGATGCTGGTTGACATAACAAAAGAGCAGGCCCTGGAGCAGGTGGCCAACGTGGCCTGCCTGCCGGGCATCGTGGGCCCCTCGCTGGCCATGCCCGATATCCACTGGGGCTACGGTTTCCCTATCGGCGGGGTGGCCGCCACCTCTCTTAAGGACGGGGTGGTCTCGCCCGGTGGCGTCGGCTTCGACATCAACTGCGGGGTGCGGCTGCTGCGCACTAACCTGCTGGAGGCCGAGGTCTCCCCCCGGATAGACCGGCTGGTGGAGGCCCTCTACCGCAGCGTTCCCTCCGGTCTCGGCTCGGAGGGGAAGATAAAGCTGCGCCGGGGCGAGATTGACCGGGTGCTGGTCAAAGGGGCCCGCTGGGCGGTGGAGCAGGGCTACGGCTGGCCGGCGGACCTGGAGACCACCGAGGAGGGCGGAGAGATGGCCGGGGCCGACCCGGAGCGGGTGAGCCAGCGGGCCAAGGAGCGCGGCGTGCCGCAGCTGGGCACCCTGGGCTCCGGCAACCACTTCCTGGAGGTGGCCGTGGTGGACCGGATAGAAGAAGTGGCGATTGCCCGGCAGATGGGGATTGACCGGCTGGGGCAGGTGGTGCTGATGGTGCACTGCGGCTCCCGCGGCCTGGGACACCAGACCGCCGATGACTACATCGGCCAGATGGTGGCCGCCATGAAAAAGTACCAGATTGAGCTGCCTGACCGCCAGCTGGCGGCTGCCCCGGTCGGCTCGCCGGAGGGGCAGGCCTACCTGGCGGCGATGCGGTGTGCCGCCAACTACGCCTGGGCCAACCGCCAGTGCATTGCCCACTGGGTGCGGGAGGCCGTCTGCGAGGTGCTGGGGAAGAGTCCCGCCGAGGCCGGGCTGGAACTGGTCTACGATGTCGCCCACAACATCGCCAAGATTGAGGAGCATGAGTTTGACGGGAAACGGGTCAGGCTCTGCGTCCACCGCAAAGGGGCCACCCGGGCCTTCCCCGCCGGCCACCCCGAGGTGCCCCGCCGCTACGCCGGCATCGGCCAGCCGGTGCTCATCCCGGGGGACATGGGGCGCTACTCCTACCTGCTGGTGGGGACGGAGCAGGCCATGAGGGAGACCTTCGGCTCCACCTGCCACGGGGCCGGTCGCCTCAAGAGCCGGGCCGCCGCCCAGCGTGAGCTCCGGGGTGAGGCGGTGCTGCAGGAGCTCCGCTCGCGGGGAATAGCCGTCCGGGCGGGCAGCCTCAAGGGGCTGGCCGAGGAGGCCTCCCCGGCGTATAAGGACGTGGCCCAGGTGGTGGCGGTGGTCCATCAGGCCGGTATCTCCCGCATCGTGGCCCGTACCCGGCCCATCGGGGTGATAAAGGGGTGACCGGGGGGAGTGGCGGGCCGGGCTTGACAAATAACCAGTGGTGCGGTATTATGTTAGCTAATTGAATAGGTAATAAAGGCTGCGAACGAGACTAGTAGGCCCCGCAGCGGGACTCAGAGAGCCGGGTAAGGTGTGAGCCGGCGTCAGCGCCGGGGTTGAATGGACTCGGGAGCCGCAGGCCGAAAGGGGGGTTCCCCGAGTAGGCTTTGCCGGAGGGGCACCGTTATCAGAGCCCGGGGTATCGCTTCAGGATAAGTTTTGAGGCCGTACCCGAAAGAGATGGTTGTTTCAGCCTGGGCTGGCAATCAATTAGGGTGGTACCGCGTGGATAAACCCTCGCCCCTATGGGTGAGGGTTTTTTTATTAGGCCAGGGGAGGTAAGGCCGATGTATTATCCCACATTGGAAGAGGTCAAAGAGCGTCAGGGGGAAGGTAACCTGATACCGGTCTACCGCGAGATTGTGGCTGACCTGGAGACACCGGTCTCCGCTTTCCTCAAGGTGAACCGGGGCGGCTACTCCTTCCTGCTGGAGAGCGTCGAGGGGGGGCAGCGGCTG
>JAZDIY010000176.1:0-3426 GCA_043804445.1 Chloroflexota bacterium
TGGCCGGGCCGGGCCAGCGGTCCTTTTTTACGGGGTATATCAGTACTATACCGGCTAAAGTGGCGCCTCAGCCCCTTCTAAACGGCGGCCGTCGGCTGGCTATCGGCGCCGGCGGGGTTGCCAAGTCACCGCTGATAGTGATAACTTTAATTAACCTGATTTTCCGCCGGGTTTTTGAGTAACAGCATGAAGCCAGAGAATAGCGGATTTCCGGGCAGGGTCGCTGTCGCCGTACTGGTGGCGGCGGCCTTCGGGGTGGCCTTGTACTTCCGCATCTACTTTCCCTATGACCGGGTCTTCGGTGGGGAGGAGATACGGTTCACCGGCAGCGACGTCTATTACCACATGCGCCTGGTGGACAGCCTGGTGCACCATTTCCCCCACCTCATCTACTTTGACCCCTACACCCATTTCCCCTACGGCATGACCGTGGGCTGGTTCCCCTTCTTTTACCTGTTGCTGGCCGGCATTATCTGGGTGGTGGGACTGGGGGCGCCCAGCCCTCACCTGGTTGATGTCATCGGGGTCTACTTCCCGGCGGTGCTCGGTGCCCTGCTGACGATACCGGTGTTTTTCCTGGGGCGGGCGCGGTTCAACCGCTGGGTGGGGGTCATCGCCGCGGGCCTGGTGGCCATATTTGGCGGTGACCCGATGGGCCGCTCCATCCTCGGTTTTACCGACCATGACGTGGCGGGGGTGCTGTTCAGCGCCGTCTTCATGCTTTTCCTCTTCATGGCGCTGAAAACGGCCCGGGAGAGGGGCCTTAGCTACCGGCACCTGCTGGAGAGGGACTGGGCCGTGGCCCGGCGCCCGCTGGTCTACAGCCTGCTGGCCGGCCTTTTCCTGGGGACCTACCTGCTCACCTGGACCGGCGGTCTACTCTTCGTTTTTATCGTCTTCACATATATGGTAGCCCAGTTTAGCATCGACCAGTGGCGTCAGCGGAGTACCGAGTATTTGAGTCTGGTGCTCGCCGTCCCCTTTGTTATCGCCCTGGTAATGCTGTCGCCCATCTCACCGGAGAGGCTTTATCCGGTCTCCCTGGTGCTCGCCCTGCTGGCCCCCCCGGCCCTGAACGGCGTCAGCTACCTGTACCGCCGCCGGGGGCTCAAGCCGGTTTACTATCCCCTCACCCTAGCCGGGCTGGGGCTGGTCCTGGCGGGGCTCTTCTGGGTGGTTACCCCGGCCCTGGTCAAAGCGGTGCTGACCCTGCTCACTATGCTGGTGCCCAACACCACCAGCATTATCACCGAGGCCCAGTCCATCCTTTTCCCCAGCAACCGTTTTTCCCTGCTCGCTATCTGGGGCAACTTTACCACCGGCTTCTTCCTCAGTCTGGTGGCCCTCGGCATGCTGATTCGTTCAGCGGTCAAAGCAGGCCACCCTGAGAACAACCTGCTGGTGGTCTGGAGCCTGGTGATACTGGTGGCTACCCTGGGGGAGCGCCGTTTCGCCGTCTACTTCGCGGTCAACGTGGCCCTGCTCACCGGCTACGTGTCCTGGCGCATTCTGGAGCTGAGCGGTTTTCGGGAAACGGTGACCAGGGTGGTATCGGCCGGGGCGTCCCGGGGTAAGACCAGGGCGGGCCGGCGGCAGGAGGCCGGGGGGTTAACCAAGTCCCGCCCCATTAACCTGGGCCTGGGGGTTATCGCCATCGCCCTGTTTGTCTTCGCCCCCAACATCGGCCCGGCGGTGGCCACGGCCAGCCAGGCCCGTTTTGCCCCCAGTGATGCCTGGGTGCACTCGCTTATCTGGCTCAAAGACAATACCCCTGACCCCTTCGGTGACCCGGACTACTACTACCAGCTTTACCCGCCGCTGCCGCCGGGGACCCAGTACCAGTACCCGCCGTCGGCCTACGGCGTGATGGCCTGGTGGGACTACGGCCACTGGATTACCCGCATCAGCCACCGCCTGCCCAACGCCACCCCGGCCATATGGGGGTCGGCGGGCCCATGCTTTATCGCCCAGGATGAGGCTTCGGCGGATAAGATAATGGACGACCTGGGGATGAGGTACGTCATCGCTGATGATGTCACCGCCGTTGACAAGTTCCCCTCCGTTATCAGTGTGGCCGGCCGGAGCCGCAGCGAGTTCTTTGATACCTTCCAGTTCCCCCAGGGGGAGGTGGGCACGGTCTTCTTCCCCGAGTACTATCGCTCGCTGATTGTCCGGCTGTATAATTTTAACGGCGAGGCGGTCACCCCGAAGCAGACCGTGGTCATCGCTTATCAGGACGCTCAGCCTTACCCGCGGGTGACCGGGATACAGGTTTTCACCACCTACCAGGAGGCGGCTGACTACATCTCCGGCCATCCTGACGGCCGGTACCGGATCGTCAGCGATGACCCGTTTGTCAGTCCGGTGCCCCTGGCTGCCCTGGGACACTATCGCCTGGTCCATAGTTCGGCGGAGACGGTGGCTACCAGCAATGGGGCGGTGCCGGAAATAAAAATCTTTGAGTACGTGAAATGAAGTGTATCATCCTGGCTGGCGGCTTTGCCACCCGGCTCTACCCGATAACCATCAATCAGGCCAAGGCCCTGCTGGAGTACAAGGGTAAGCCGCTCATCAGCCATATCGTGGAGAAGGTCCCGCCGGGCATCGATATTCTGGTCTCCTGTAACCGCAAGTTCGAGGCCGATTTCCGCCGGTGGCAGCAGAGCCTGGACCGGCCGGTGGAGATCGGGGTGGAGGAGGTATGGACGGAGGAGCAGAAGAAGGGGGCCTGCGGCTCGCTGGAATACTGGGTGCGCCGGCAGTCGATTACCGAGGACCTGATGGTGCTGGCCAGCGACAACTACTTTGACTTTGACCTGGCCGGGTTCGTAGCCGGCTACGATGGCGAGCACCCCCTGGTGGCGGTCTATGACCTGGGCGATGTCAGTAAGGCCACCGAGTTCGGTGTGGTCTCTCTGAAGGGTAAGCGCATCATCAGGTTTACCGAGAAGCCGGCCCGGCCGGAGTCCAGCCTGGTGGCCACCGCCTGTTACCTGCTGCCACCGCGGGTGCTGCTGCTGCTCGGCGACTTCTGCGCCACGGGCAAGAAAGACAACCTGGGCGGTTTTATCGCCTATCTGGTGTCACGGATGGAGGTGCACGCCTACACCTTCTCCGGTTTCTGGGTTGACATCGGGTCGGCGGATAACTTAGCATAGGCTTGAAGCCGGGGCGGGAAAACCGGCCAGAAGGGGGGTACAGACTGATGAAGGTACTGGTGACCGGCGGCTGCGGTTTTATCGGTTCCCACGTCTGCGAGTACTACCGGAACCAGGGGGCCCAGGTCATCGCCTACGACAACATGACCAAGCACGAACTGATGCGCACCGGCTATACCGTGGACGCCGCCCGGGACTATAACTGGGAGCTGCTAAAAGGGTGGGGGGTCACCCTGGTCAGGGAGGACGTGCGTGACTTTGATAAGCT
>JAZDIY010000177.1:0-2100 GCA_043804445.1 Chloroflexota bacterium
GGCTGGCCACCATCAGCCAGTACCCGCCCAGCGAGAGCAGCAAGATCCGGCAGTATGCCAATGAGGGCACCGTCTATAAGCACCTGAGGCATGACCTGAAGATGGAGCACGTCCAGGCAGTGGCCTTCTATGATACCCTGGACAGCAGCCGTTTCATGGTTATCAAAATGGAGAAGGCCAGTCCGGAGGCCATCTGGGGCACCCTGGAGGCCGCCGCCCAGCGCTTCCCCCTGGCCAAGTTCATCATTGCCGTGGACGAGGACGTTAACCTGCGTGATATCGACTCGATTAACCTGGCCCTGTGCATGAGGACCCAGCCCCACCGGGACTTCCGGATGGTAAAGCTGCCCCCGCCCTCCGCCGAGGACTGCTCGGTGGCCCCCCCGGAGGAGTACAGTGACCTCTCCAAATGGCAGGGAAAGGACGCCGACTATTACCCTGGCCAGGCGGTTGAGGCCTCGCTGATGCTGATTGATGCCACCCTGAAGTGGCCTTACCCGCCGCTCTCCCTGCCCAAAAAGGAGTTTATGCAGGAGGCGCTGGACATCTGGCAGCAGGAAAAGCTGCCCCCGCTGAAGCTGAAAGACCCCTGGTGGGGCTTTAACCTGGGGCTGTGGAGCCAGGAGAAAGAAGACCTGGCCCGGCGGGCGGTAAAGGGGGAGCACTACCACGCCGGGGAACTCTATGCCACCCGGAAACGCCCGGCCCGGGGTGAGACGGCTTAATGCTTTTCAGTAAAGGGGGCTTTAATATGGCGCTGACCAGTGTGCCACGGGTAGAACTGGGGCTCTTCCCCACCCCCATCCACGAGATGCCGAACCTGTCCCGGGTGCTGGGGCCCCGCCTCTGGGTAAAGAGAGAGGACCTGACCGGGCTGGGCATGGGCGGCAACAAGACGCGTCAGGTAGAGCGAATTCTGGCCCACGTCAGGGCTACCGGGGCTGACAGCATCATCACCAATGCCTCATCCCAGTCAAACTACTGCCTTCAGCTGGCCGCCGGGGCCCGCCGGCTGGGGCTCAAGGTGGGGCTGACCCTTTTCGCCGGCATCCACCCCAAGAGCCAGGGGAACATGCTGCTGCAGCGCATCATCGGCTCCGATGTCAAGGTCTTTGACGAGCCCATTATGGAGGCGAGCGCCCTGGGCCGCTGTGAGGCGGAGATGGAGAAGATGGCCGCCGAGTTCCGCTCCCGGGGCCTCAACCCCTGCATCGTACTCCAGTTCAAGCCGTCCCCCTACTTCCCGCTGGCCGCCAGCGGCTGGGTGGACGCCGCCGAGGAAATCCACCGCCAGCTGGTGGAGCGGGACATTAAGCCACGATACGTGGTGCTGGCGGCGGGCTCGGGCTGCAGCACTGCGGGGCTGATACTGGGCTTCAAGTTGCTGGGGGTACCGATCAAAGTCATCGCCATGGCCGTCTCCCGGAAGAGAGAGGAGACCAGGGCCAAAATCTTGAGTGTGGCTGATGATACCATCAAACTCCTCGGGGTCAAGGTCCGGGTAGAGCCGGAGGATGTCATTGTGCACGAGTATATGGGCGGGGGCTACGGGCTGGCCACCAGGGAGTGCCTCGAGGCGATACACCTGGTCGCCCAGACTGAGGGCATCTTCCTGGACCCGGTCTACTCCGGCAAGGCAGCGGGCGGGCTGATTGACCTCTGCCGGAAGGGCGAGTTTACCCCCAAAGACACGGTGCTTTTCATCCACACCGGGGGGACACCTCTGGTCTTCGCTTACGAGAAAGACCTGGTTGGCTGATTCCCCGAGAAGAAGCGGGGTACTGTGGGCCAGGCATAAAAACCTTCAAACTCGGCTCTGGAGAGATTTATTTTCTCCGCCAGGGAAACATATTTAAGATTATGCTGTTTACATAGTATCACCGGAAGCTACTATATAATTTGTCGCGGATATCGGGCACGTTATAGTGTTTTTAAATGTATGAGCTTGTATATCAATATATTGGCTCGCCAAATTATAAAATAATTCCTTTGTGTGCATTAGCAGGGCTTTTTAATCCAGTCATAGTCATAGCTCTCTTTAATTCCTCTGCCATTTCCCTTATCACCGTCCTTACTCCTTCTTCACCATCTGCATACGGT
>JAZDIY010000178.1:0-3021 GCA_043804445.1 Chloroflexota bacterium
GGGGGTGGGCTGCGGCCGGGCCACCTGCGCCCCCAACTGCGGCTGCCCCCGCTTTCTGGAAATCTGGAACCTGGTGTTCGTGCAGTACAACCAGGACGAGACCGGCCGGCGTACCCCGCTGCCCCGGCCCAGCATCGATACCGGCATGGGCCTGGAGCGGATAACGGCGGCGGTGGCGGGCAAGACCTCGGTCTACGAGACGGACATCTTTGCCCCCCTGCTGGGACGTATCGGCACTTTGAGCGGCCGGCAGTACGGGGCCGGCGGCGAGGGGGACCGGGCCATGCGGGTGGTGGCCGAGCACAGCCGGGGCCTGGCCTTCCTCATCGCCGACGGGGTCATCCCGGGCAACGAGGGGCGGGGCTACGTGCTGCGCCGCCTGCTGCGCCGGGCGGCCCTCTTCGGGCGGCGGCTGGGGCTGGATAAACCCTTCCTGGCGGAGAGCGCCCGGACGACCATCGAGCAGATGCGGCCCCTCTACCCGGAGCTGGCCCAGCGGCAGGAGTTTATCGTCAAGGCCATTGAGCTGGAAGAGGCCCGCTTCGGGGAGACGCTCAGCGCCGGCCTGGAGCTGATGGACAGCCTCATGGCCCGGCAGGGGGGGGAGATTGCCGGGGCGGACGCCTTCCGGCTCTACGATACCTACGGCTTCCCGGTGGAGCTGACGGCAGAGATTGCGGCCGGCCAGGGCTTTACCGTGGACATGGCCGGTTTCGAGAAGGAGATGGCCGGGCAGCGGGAGCGGGGGCGGGCGGCCCACCGCTTCGGGGGGGCCGTGGCGGGGGCGGCGGGGCTGGCGGACAACCTGAACGGGCGGCAGACCGCCTTCGTGGGCTACGACCGGCTGGAACACCAGTCGGTGATTACCGACCTGCTGGTGGACGGCCACCCGGCGGCAACGGTGGTAAAAGGGCAGGAGGCCAGGCTGGTGCTGGCGGCCACCCCCTTCTACGGGGAGATGGGGGGCCAGGCCGGCGATACCGGGCGGATAGAGGCCAGCTCGGGGAGCTTTACCGTCAGCGATACGGTGCGGCTGCCGCCGGGTACCATCGGGCACCGGGGGTACGTGGCCGAAGGCAGCCTGGCGGTGGGGGACAGCGTGGCGGCGGTGGTGGACGGGGAGCGGCGGCAGGACATCGCCCGCAACCATACCGCCACCCACCTGCTGCAGGCGGCCCTGCGGCAGGTGCTGGGGGAGCACGTCCAGCAGCGCGGCTCGCTGGTGGCCCCGGAACGGCTCCGCTTCGACTTTTCCCACCTGGCCGCCATGACGGTGGAGGAGATACAGGCGGTGCAGCATATCGTCAACGAGAAGATACGGCAGAACCTGGCGGTGGGCAGCCGCCAGCTGCCTTATAAGGAGGCGCTGGCCGCCGGGGCCCTGGCCTTCTTCGAGGAGCAGTACGGCGATGAGGTGCGGGTGCTCAGCGTGGGTACCCCGCCGGTGAGCGTGGAGCTGTGCGGCGGCACTCACGTCGGGGCCACCGGGGACATCGGTTTCTGCTGCATCGTCAGCGAGAGCGGCATCGGGGCGGGCTTACGCCGCATCGAGGCGGTCACCGGCCGCGGGGCGGAGGCCTACATCGACCAGCGCCTGGCCGAGCTGGGCCGGCTGGCCACGGCCCTGGAGGCCAAGCCGGAGGAGGTGGTGGCCCGGGCCCAGGCCCTGCTGGCGGAGCTCAGGGAGGAGCGCCGGCAGCGGCTGGCCCTGGAGAGGGAGATGGGCCGTATCACCGCCGACAGCCTGCTGGAGCGGGGCGAGACGGTGGACGGGGTCAGGGTTATTGCCGCCAGGGTGCCCTCCGCCCGCATCGAGGCCCTGCGGGAGATGAGCGACCGTCTGCGGGAGCAGCTTGGCAGCGGCATCGTGGTGCTGGGCTCGGTGTACGACGGCAAGCCAGTTTTCCTGGCGGCGGTCACCCCGGACCTGGTGGGCCGGGGCTACCACGCCGGGGAAATCGTGCGGCAGGTGGCCCGGGTGGCCGGTGGCGGCGGCGGGGGTAAGGCGGAGCTGGCCCAGGCCGGGGGCAAAGACAAAGACAAGCTGGACGAGGCCCCGCGGCTGGTGCCAAGCCTGGTGCGGGGCCGGGCGTGATGGACCGGGAGGAAGGACGGACGCGCTGCCTGGGCCTTGATGTCGGCGACCGGTGGGTCGGGGTGGCCCTGGGTGACCCCAGCGGCGTGCTGGCCAGCCCCCTGACCATCATCGGCCGCCGGGAAGAGACTGCCGACCTGGCGGCCATCACCGCCATCATCGAGGAGCATAACGTGGGGCGGGTCATCGTGGGCCTGCCCTACTCCACGGACGGCAGCCTGGGGCCGCAGGCGGAGAAGGTGATGGCCTTTACCCGGCAGCTGCGGGGGCGGACCACGGTGCCGGTGGAGTTCCGGGACGAGAGCCTGACCACGGTGACGGCCCAGCACCTGATGCGGGAGGCCCGGCCCCGGAGGAACCGTCCCCCGGCCCGGGACGATGCCGTGGCGGCGGCCCTCATCTTACAGGGCTATCTGGACGAAAGGGGTTAGACGGCGGGTGCTCCCCTATCTGAACGTGCTCAAGCCGCGCGAGACCGGGCTGCTGGCCTTTATCGGGGTGGCGGCGGCGTTTATCGCCGCCCGCGGCCACCCGCCGCTGGGCCTGCTCGGGCTGGTGCTGCTGACGGTGCTGATAGCGGCGGCCGGGGCCAACGGCCTGACCAACTACCTGGACCGGGAGCTGGACGCCCTCATGCCGCGCACCCGCCGCCGGGCCCTGCCCGCCGGGCGCATCCGCCCCCCGCAGAAGGTGCTGCCGCTGGTCATTGGCCTGAGCGTGGCGGGCCTGGCCCTGGCCTGGTGGCTGCACCCCTTCGCCTTCGGGGCGGACCTGGTGGGCACGGCGGCGGCGGTGGTCTGGCGCAAGCGGGTGACCTGCGTTTTCCCCCAGGGGGTGCTGGCCAGCTGCGCCCCGGTGCTGATGGGCTGGTTCGCCGTCAGGCCGGCCTTCAGCCTGGAGCTGGGGCTGCTCTGCCTGATGGTGGC
>JAZDIY010000179.1:0-3626 GCA_043804445.1 Chloroflexota bacterium
TCATCTCCAGGTCAAGCTGGGTGAACTCCGGCTGGCGGTCGGCCCGCGTATCCTCATCACGGAAGCAGCGGGCAATCTGGAAATACTTCTCCACCCCGGCCACCATAAGGAGCTGTTTGAGCTGCTGGGGCGACTGGGGCAGGGCGTAGAACTGGCCGGGATGCACCCGCGAGGGCACCAGATAGTCCCGCGCCCCCTCCGGGGTGCTCTTAATCAGGATGGGGGTCTCCACATCAATAAAGCCGCGCTCGTCCAGGAAATTACGGATAAACTTTATCACCCGGTGGCGCAGGATGAGGTTATCCCTCATCCGGGGCCGGCGCAGGTCCAGATAGCGGTAGCGGAGGCGCAGCCCCTCCTCCACCTCGGTATCCTCGTTGATGTAAAAGGGCGGCGTGCGGGCGGGGTTGAGTATCTGGGTCTCCCGGGCGATAACCTCGATGTCCCCAGTGGCCAGCCTGGGGTTCTCCGTCCCCGCCGGGCGGTGAGCTACCTCACCCTTCACCCGGATAACGTACTCGCTGCGCATCTGGCTGGCCGTCTGGTGGCACGGGGCAGACACGTCCGGGTTGAAGACCACCTGGGTAACCCCTTCCCGGTCCCGCAAATCGATAAAAATCAGGCCCCCGTGGTCCCGGCGGCGGTCAACCCAGCCCGCCAGGGTTACCCCGGCCCCTTCATGGCTCTGGCGCAGTTCACCGCAGTTGTGGCTTTTAAGCAAAGGGTTCTCCTTGGCGCCTGCTTGGGCGCACCGATAAACAGTATAGCCCATCGCCCGCGGGCGCTTCAACTCAGCCGGCCCGCCGCCGACCCGGCCAAATTGACAAGGCTACGGTTTGATATTATCATCAGAAGACGGAGGACTAATTCAGGAGACCGAAATATGCCCAAAACGATTGCCGAGATAAACGAGAGGATACAGGCCGGGAAGGCAGTGGTGGTCACCGCCGCCGAGATAATCGACCTGGTCAAGGAGAAGGGGGTCAAGCAGGCGGCCCAAGAGGTGGACGTGGTCACCACCGGCACCTTCGGCCCGATGTGCTCCTCCGGGGCCTATTTCAACGTGGGCCACACCCGGCCCCGCATCAAGCTCGGCGGGGGGCGGGTCTACCTCAACGATGTCCCGGTCTACACCGGGCTGGCAGCAGTGGACTTTTTCCTGGGGGCCACCGCCCTGCCCGACGACGACCCCCGCAACCGGACGCACCCCGGCGAGTTCAACTACGGCGGCGGGCACGTCATCGAGGAGCTGGTGGCCGGCAAGGACGTCCGCCTCAGCGCCACCGCCTACGGCACCGACTGCTACCCGCGCAAGCGGCTGGAGACCTGGCTCAACATCAGGGACCTCAACGAGGCGGTGCTGTTCAACATCAGGAACGCCTACCAGAACTACAACGTGGCGGTGAACCTCTCCGATAAGACCATCTATACCTACATGGGCATGCTGAAACCCAAGCTGGGCAACGCCAACTACTCCACCGCCCGGCAGCTCTCGCCGCTGCTCAACGACCCCCACTACCAGACCATCGGCATCGGCACCCGCATCTTCCTGGGCGGCGGCACCGGCTACGTCGCCTGGCAGGGCACCCAGCACAACCCGGCGGCCCTGCGGGCCGAGAACGGCGTCCCCAAGCGGGGGGCGGGCACGCTGGCGGTCATCGGCGACCTGAAGCAGATGAAGCCGGAGTGGCTGATGGGCACCAGCTTCCTGGGCTACGGCAGCACCATCACCGTGGGCATCGGCGTCCCCATCCCGATACTCTCCGAGGAAATCCTGGTACACACCACCGTCACCGACGCCGATATCTGGGCCCCGGTGGTGGACTACTCCGAGGCCTACCCCCAGGTGAACCCGGACATCCTGGGCGAGGTCAGCTACGCCCAGCTGGCCAGCGGCCAGATTGAGGTCAGGGGCAAGAAGGTACCCACCGCCTCCCTCTCCAGCTACTCCAAGGCGGTGGAGATTGCCAGTACCCTCAAGGGGTGGATACAGCAAGGGACCTTCCTGCTCACCGAGCCGGTGGCCCCCCTGCCCGGGGCCGAGTCCGGCATCACCTTCAAGATGCTGAACGAGCGCCCCATCACCGAGTAAGCGGGAATAATCAGGGAGGAGGCTGCCGTGGCTATCTCTAAAAGGATTGTACTGCGTTTCCCCCGGCGTCTGGTAGACCGGCCCATCGTCTACCGCCTTATCAAGGACCACAACCTGGAGTTCAACATCCTGAAGGCCTCGGTGACCCCGGACCAGGAGGGCATCCTGGTGCTGGAACTGCGGGGCGAGCCGCCCGACTACGACCAGGGCATCAAGTACCTGACCAAGGCCGGGGTGAAGATCCAGCCGCTGAGCCAGGACGTGACCCGCAACGAGGCCCGCTGCAGCCACTGCGGGGCCTGCGTCACCATCTGCCCCACCGGGGCCTTTGAGCTTGACCACGCCACCAGCCGGATTATCTTCCACAATGACAAATGCCTGGCCTGCGGCCTGTGCATCAAGGCCTGCCCGCCCCGGGCCATGGAAGTCCATTTCTAGACGATGTACCAGCCGAGGCACTACCGGGGCTGGGTAGCCGGCCAGGACCTGGTGGCCTTCCGGGTGGTGGTCCGCGAGACCGACCTTTACCTGCGGGCCACCACCGACCTCACCGGGCCGGCCCGCCGCCTGGTGCGCCGCTACCGGCAGCCGCTGGAGGGGTATATCCGGCAGCACCCTGACTTCCTCACCTCGCTGGTGCCGCTCCAGGTCGCCGCCGGTGCCCCGCCCATCGTCCGCCGCATGGCCGAAGCCGCCGCCCGGGCCGGGGTGGGGCCGATGGCCGCCGTGGCCGGGGCCATCGCCGAATGCGTCGGCGAGGGCCTGGCCGCCCTCTCCCCGGAGATAATCATCGAGAACGGCGGGGATATCTACCTCAAGAGCCACCAGCCGAGGGTGGTGGGCGTCTTCGCCGGTGACTCGCCGCTCTCCGGCCGAATCGGCCTGGAAATCAAGGCCGAGGAGACCCCGCTGGGCATCTGCACCTCCTCGGGGACGGTGGGGCACTCCCTCAGCTTCGGGCAGGCGGACGCCGTCATCGCCCTGGCCCCCTCGGCCGCCCTGGCCGACGCCGCCGCCACCGCCGTGGGCAACGTGATTACCCTCCCCGACGACATCCCCACCGGCATCGAGCTGGCCCAGCACATCCGGGACATAAGCGGCCTGGTCATCATCAAGGGCGAGCACCTGGGGCTGTGGGGCCGGGTCAAGATATGCCAGATGGCGCCCTCATAACCCTCCGGGACGGCGCGAGGCCAGCCAGCGGCCCTTCTGCTCCAGGCGCACCGCCTCGTCGGTGGGCTGGTAGCTGGCCCGGAAACCATCACGGAAAGAGCTGAAACTACCATTACCGATGGCCTCTCGTACCTGCCCTACCAGCCGGCTGATGAAGTGCAGGTTGTGGATGGTGGCCAGCCGGTAGGCCAGCAGCTCGTGGCGGCTGAAGAGGTGATGGAGGTAGGCTGCCGAGAAGGTGCGGCAGGTATAGCAGCCACAGCCCGGGTCAACCGGCCCGGCCTGGCACTGGTAGCCACTGTTGGTGATGTTGCGCCGCCCCTGCGCGGTGAACAGCGCCCCGTTGCGGGCCACCCGGGTG
>JAZDIY010000180.1:0-4670 GCA_043804445.1 Chloroflexota bacterium
GGGCTGACGCACTATCGGCTTAGAGGCGGGGAGCACATCCCCCGCCGGGGGCCGGTGCGGGGGGTGGCCAACCACCTTCACCTGGCTGGCCCCCCGCTGACCGGCCTGGTCATGGGCCGGCAGGTAACCTTTCTGGCCAAGGAGGAGCTCTTCCGCCACCGGGTGGTGGCCTGGCTGATCGGCCGCCTCGGGGCCATAGCGGTGCACCGGGGACGGCTGGACCGGACGGCCCTCCGCCAGGCCGAGCAGCAGCTGGCCCGGGGCTCGGTGCTAATCGTTTTCCCCGAGGGCATGAGGAGCCGGAACGGCCGGCTGGGGCCGGCCTATGACGGGGCCGCCCTGATTGCCTACCACAGCCGTGCCCCGGTGCTGCCGGTGGGTATCAGCGGCACCGAAAATATCCGCGGCATCAGCTGGCTGTGGCGCCGCCCCGGGATAGTGGTCAACATCGGCCGCCCCTTCCATTTGCCGCCGGTTGATGGTAAATTAACCAAGGCACAGCTGGCCGGGCTGACCGGTAATATCATGGGGCACATCGCCGGCCTGCTGCCCCCGGAGTACCGGGGGGAATACCTGCCGCCAGGAGAGAAGACCGCATGACCGTGGAAAAGGCCCCCGATACCGGCTTCTGCTACGGGGTGAGACGGGCGATTGATATGGTACGGCAGGCCGCCCGGGAGTACGGCAGTGCCCAGACCCTGGGGCCGGTGGTACACAACGAGCCGGTACTCAAAGAGCTGGAGGCGATCGGGGTCACCGTGGCCAGCCGTCCCGATGACCTCCAGGGCGATACGGTGGTCATCAGCAGCCACGGTCTCAGCCCGGAGGCGGAAGCGGCCCTGCGCCGGCGGCACGCCAACGTCATCAACACCACCTGTCCCTTCGTGCACCGGGCCCAGACCGCCGCCCGCCGCCTGGCCCGGGCCGGCTTCTTCGTGGTGGTCTACGGCGATGCCGACCACGCCGAGGTCAAGGGTATCCTGGGCTGGGCCAACGGGCGGGGGATGGCTACCCTGGACGCCGCCGATATCACCAACCTGGCCAAGCTACCCCGCCGCCTGGGGGTGGTGGCCCAGACCACCCAGGTACCCGAACGGTTCACCGGGTTCGTCAATAAGCTGGTGGACGCCGCCTTCGGGCGCGACTCGGAGATATGGGCCATCAATACCATCTGCCATGATACCCGCCAGCGGCAGGCAGCCACCCTGGAACTGGCCGGCCGGGTTGACCTGATGCTGGTCATCGGCAGCCGCACCAGTGCCAACACCAACCACCTGGCCCGGCTGGCGGCCGGGACCACCGAGACCCACCTCATTGAAACGGCAGCGGAGATTCAGCCCGCCTGGCTCGAGGGCAGGAAGCGCATCGGGGTCACCTCCGGGGCCTCCACCGCCGACCAGACCATCGCCGCGGTGCTGGCCCGGCTGGAAGACCTGATCTGCGGCCCACCCCCGCTTACACCGCCAGACAGGTAACGGTGCGGGCGATACCGGCGATGGGGTGGATTTTGCCGGTGACCAGGTCGCCGATGTCGTTAAGACTCTGCCCCTGGACGACGGCGATAATATCGTAGGGCCCGGTAACCGTGTCTACCGACTTCACCCCCTCCAGCCGCTGGATAGCCGCCACCACCTCTTTGGTCCGGCCCACCGTGGTCTCAATCAGTATAAAGGCCTTCGCTATCACCGTGCTCACCTCCGTTCTAACGCGCCACCAGCCCTTCCCGGGTGCGGTAGCCAAACAGGAAACGAATGGTATGGTAAGGCCATTATATTGAGCCGCCCCACCGCTGTCAACACCGGCCGGGGGCCCGGCTTGACAGTAGCGGTACCGCCTGGCTTATAATAGTTTTAATTTGCTTATACCGCCGCTGCCGATAATCTTCCCCCCCTAAAACCACCTGCCGGCGCCGATTAACCTGACCAGGAGGCTACCTTGGAGCATTTCTTAAACGAGACGCAAAAAGAGATAAAGGACCTGGCGCGGAGAATCGCCGAGGAGAAGGTCATCCCGGTACGGGCCGAACTCGATGAAAGCGAGGCCTTCCCCTGGGCGATAGTCAAAGACATGGCCGATGCCGACCTGTTCCGCATCTTCGTCCCCGAAGCGTACGACGGGCTGGGGGGCGGCACCCTCGACCTGTGCCTGGCGGTGGAGGAGCTGAGCCGGGCCTGCTGCGGGGTGGCGGTGACCTACGCCGCCAGCGCCCTGGGCAGCTACGCCCTGATACTGTACGGGACGGAGGAGCAGAAGCAGAAATACCTGCCGGCGGTGGCCAGCGGCCAGCGGCTGGCCGCCTTCGCCCTCACCGAGCCCGCCGCCGGCAGCGACGCCACCGCCATCAAGACCACCGCCGAAAAAACCGAAGGCGGCTACGTGCTCAACGGCACCAAGCAGTTCATCACCAACGGCGGCGAGGCGGAGATATACACCGTCATCGCCCTGACCGATAAGACCCGGGGCATCCGCGGGGCCAGCGCCTTCATCGTGGAGAAAGACACCCCCGGCTTCACCTTCGGCAAGAAGGAGAAGAAGCTGGGCATCCGCGTCTCGGCCACCCGGGAGCTGGTCTTCCGGGACTGTTTCGTCCCCGCCGGGAACCTCATCGGCCGGGAGGGGATGGGCTTCCTGATGACGCTGGGTGTCCTGGACCACTCGCGCCCCGGGGTGGCGGCCCAGGCCCTGGGCGTCGCCCAGGGGGCCCTGGATGCCGCCACGGACTACGCCATCAAGCGCGTCCAGTTCGGGCACCCCATCATCTCCCTGGGGGTCGTCCAGAGCATGCTGGCCGATATGGCCACCAATGTCGAGGCCGCCCGGGCCCTCCTCTACGCCGTGGCCCGGACCATAGACAGCGGGGTGAAAGACTTCACCGAGGAATCGGCCATGGCTAAGGTCTTTGCCTCCGATGTCGCCATGAAGGTAACTACTGATGCGGTCCAGATTATGGGCGGGGCGGGCTACATGCGCGATTACCCCGTGGAGAAGATGATGCGCGACGCCAAAATCACCCAGATTTACGAAGGCTCCAACCAGGTGCTGCGCAACACCATCGCCCTGGAGCTGAGGAAACGGAAGACCCGGCGGGCATGAAGATAATCGTCTGCATCAAGCAGGTGCCCGATACCACCGAGGTCAAGATTGACCCGGAGACCAACACCCTGGTCCGGCAGGGCATCCAGAGCGTGGTCAACCCCTTTGACAGCTACGCCCTGGAAGAAGGGGTGCGCCTCAAGGAGCAGCACGGCGGACAGGTGACCGTCATCAGTATGGGGCCCCCCCAGGCGGAGACCGCCCTGCGGGAAGCCCTGGCCACCGGGGCCGACGAGGCCATCCTGCTCAGCGACCGGGCCTTCGCCGGGGCCGATACCCTGGCCACCGCCTACACCCTGGCCCGGGCCATCGACAAGCTGGCCCCCTACGACCTGGTCATCTGCGGGCGGCAGACCACCGACGGCGACACCGGACAGGTGGGGCCGGAGGTAGCCGAGATACTGGGGCTGCCCTTCGTGGCCTACGTCAGCCGGGTGGAGGAAATCGCCGGCGGCCAGATGCGGGTCAGGCGGATGGTGGAGGAGGGGCACGAGGTGGTGGCCTTTCCGCTGCCGGGGGTCATCACCGTGGCCAAGGACATCAACGTGCCCCGGCTGCCCTCGCTGCGGGGGAAGATGAAGGCCAAGAGCGCCGCCGTCCCGGCCTGGACCGCCGCCGACCTGGCCGCCGACGCGGACCGGGTGGGGATGGCCGGTTCGGCCACCCGGGTAACCCGGATTTTCTACCCCCAGCGGACCCACCAGGCGGAGATTATCCCCGGCGACCCGGACGAACAGGTGGAGCGCCTGATGGCCCGGCTGAGAGAGGCCAAACTAATCTAGAGGTGGTGATGGGTATCCAGATTGACCGTGATAAGTGCATCGGCTGCGAGAGCTGCGCCGCCGTCTGCCCCTTCGGGGTTATCAGCATAGTTGACGGCAAGGCCCAGGTAGCCGAGGGCTGCACCCTCTGCGGGGCCTGCCGGGACGCCTGCGCCTACGAGGCGATACTGATTGAGACCGCCGCGGCCGCCCCGCCCGCCGCTGCCGACCACCACGGCATCTGGGTCTTCGCCGAACAATACGAAGGCGTGCTCAAGAGCGTCGGCTACGAGCTGCTGGCCCGGGGCCGCCAGCTGGCCGATGCCCTGGACACGACCTTGAGCGCCGTCTGCCTGGGCCACCAGGTGGCCGAGCCCGGCCAGCTCATCAGCCACGGGGCGGACAAGGTCTACCTGGTGGATGACCCCGCCCTGGCCCACCACCAGGAGGACTTATACACCCAGGCCCTGGTACGGCTCATCCGGCAGTATAAGCCGGAGGTCGTCCTGGCCGGGGCCACCTCACTGGGGCGCTCGTTCATCCCCCGGGTAGCCGCCACCCTCCAGACCGGCCTCACCGCCGACTGCACCGACCTGGATATTGACCGGGAAAACCGGCTCCTGCTGCAGACCCGCCCCACCTTCGGGGGTAACGTCATGGCCACCATCATCTGCCAGGCCCGGAGGCCGCAGATGGCCACCGTCCGCCCCCGCGTCTTCAAGAAAAGCCCGCCCGACGCCACCCGCAAGGGGGAGATAGTCCGGCTGGGCCTCGACGGGGCGGGGCCGGCCCGCACTAGCCTGCTGGACTTTGTGG
>JAZDIY010000181.1:0-3654 GCA_043804445.1 Chloroflexota bacterium
GCTCGCTCTGCTCGCAGAGCTCGACGGCTTCGGCGAGGCTGCCCGGCAGCGTGCCGATGCCCCGCCTCTCCCGCTCCGCCTCGCTCATCTCGTAGACGTTCTCCTCAACCGCCGGGGGCAGCTCGTACTTCTTCTCGATACCATCCAGGCCGGCCGTCAGCATGACACTGAAGGCCAGGTAGGGGTTGCAGGCCGGGTCAGGCGAGCGGAACTCAATGCGGGTGGCCTTCTCCCGCCCCGGGCGGTACTCGGGTACCCGCACCAGGTCGGAGCGGTTGCGCCGGGCCCAGGAGAGGTACACCGGGGCCTCGTAGCCGGGCACCAGCCGCTTGTAGGAGTTGACCCACTGGTTATTGATGGCGGTAATCTCCGGGGCATGCTTCAGTATGCCGGCGATGTAGTGCCGGGCATCCTGGGAAAGGTGATAGGGGTCTTTGGCATCAAAGAAGGCATTACGCTCACCCCTGAACAATGACTGGTGCACATGCATACCACTACCGTTGACGCCGAAGATGGGCTTGGGCATGAAGGTGGCGTAAACACCGTTGCGCAGGGCCACCTCCTTGACCACCAGGCGGTAGGTCATCACGCTGTCCGCCATGGTCAGGGCATCGGTGTAACGCATGTCAATCTCGTGCTGGCTGGGCGCCACCTCATGATGGGAGTACTCCACCCCGATACCCATCTTCTCCAGGGTGATGACAGTCTCCCGCCTCAGGTCGGTGGCCACGTCCAGGGGGGTCAAATCAAAGTAGCCCCCCTCGTCCAGGGTCTCGGTGCCCTTACGGTCCTTGAAGTAGAAGTACTCCAGCTCCGGGCCCACGTAGTAGATGTAGCCCAGGTCCGCCGCCCGCTTCAGGTTCCGCTTCAGCACGTAGCGGGGGTCCCCCTCAAAGGGCTCGCCGCCGGGCCTGAGGACATCGCAGAACATGCGGGCCACCGTGTACTCGTCCTGGGGTCTCCAGGGCAGCAACCGGAAGGTATCCGGGTCGGGCAGGGCCACCATGTCGCTCTCGTCGATGCGGGCGAACCCCTCGATGGACGAGCCGTCAAAGCCCATGCCCTCCTCCAGGGCCCCCTCCAGCTCCTCCACGGTGATGGCGAAGCTCTTGAGCAGCCCCAGAATATCGGTGAACCAGAGCCAGATGAACTTGACGTTGTGCTCCTTGGCTTTCTTGAGGATATACTCCCTGGCTTCCGCCGACCGTTCGATTCTGGCCATCATTAACCTCCCCTGACGTATTTACCACCAGTATAGCCCATAATTGTTTCCGTTATATTACCGGCAGATTAAACCCGGTACCCCGCCCCGCCCCACCGCTCTACTTCCGCCAGCGGTAGCCGATGCTGCGCACCGTCTCGATAAAGGTCAGGCCCGAGTCCTCAATCTTGTTGCGGAGCCGCCTGATGTGAACGTCCACCGTCCGCTCCCCGCCGTAATAGTCATCACCCCAGACCCGGCTGAGCAGGGTATCCCGGCTAAACACCCGCCCGGGATGGCCGGCCAGAAAGCGGACCAGCTCATACTCACGGTAGGTCAGGGCCACCTCCCGGCCAGCTACCCGGACCTCGTACCCCACCAGGTCAATGACCAGCTCACCGCACCGGATGGCCTCACCGGAAGCCGGCGGCTGGTCTGCGGGCAGCCGCCGTTTTATCCTGGCCGTCAGCTCCCCTATATCATAGGGCTTAACGATAAAATCATCAATGCCCGGCTCAATGGCGAGCCGGTCCAGGGAATGCCGGGTGGCGATGGCGATAATGGGCAGCTGCCTCGCCCGCTTGATCTCCCCGGACAGCCGGTGTACCCGGGCCGGATGGACGTCGGTTGCCACTAGCACCAGGTCAGGGGACTGTGCCACGACGAGGCTAACCGGGTCATCGGCACCGCTGGCCACCAGGCAGGTAAAACCGGCCTGCTCCAGCCCGGGGCACAGGCCGTTTATCCCCTCGCCGGTGTCGGCGATGACCAACAGACGCGCCAAGCTAAACCCTCCCCGTTACCCCGCCGGTAACCGGCCCGGCCTTAAGGGGCGTAGAGCCGGCCGTAAGGCCGCAGCCAGAGGGGGAACAGCCGGGTAAAGCGGTGTGCCATTATCTCCCCGGCATCGGCCCCGAAGTGGGCGGCATACTGGCTGACATACTGCCCCAGCACCCGCCGGTCAGCCTCGTCCAGCTCGGCCACACCCACTTCCTTACCCAGCTGGTAGTCCTGGACATTACCCCGCAGGTAGATGACCCCCCCGTGCATGCCGGTACCGATAAAGCTGGCCCGGTGGCTCTCCCCCTCGGCCAGGTTGAGGCCGAGCAGCACCAGCACCCCGCCCGCCATGTACTCGCCGAGGAAGTCCTGAGCGGTGCCGCCGACCACCAGCACCGGCTTCTGGTCGGTGTACTCCTTCATGTGGATGCCCGCCCGGTAGCCCACGTCATCCCTGACGAAGATTTTACCACCCCGGGCGGAGAGACCGGTAATATCCCCGGCGTGGCCGTGAATCACAATCTCACCGTCGTTCATGGTGTTACCGGAGCCGTCCTGGGCGTTACCGCGTACCGTAATCCGCGGCCCGTCCATGAAGGCCCCCAGGTCGTTGCCCGGCGTACCGAAGACCTCGATCTCCACCGGACGGTTCAAATCGGTGCCGATGTAGCGCTGCCCGCAGACATGGGTAATCTCAATCCGCTCCACACCGCCGGCCACCAGTTTCCGGAGGCGGGCATTGAGCTCCCGGTAGTAGACACCGGCGGCGTCAATCCGGGCGGTACCCGTTACTTCCTTAACTTCGCTGGTCATCTTAGCTCCCTGCCATCCTGACGCCCAGTATTGCCAGCTCGGTATCGGTCAGGCCGATACCCCGCAGGTGCAGGCGGTTGCCGCGCAGGCTCTCCAGAGCGTTGATGCCCATGCCGCCGAGCATGTCCTTTATCTCCAGGCTCCAGCCGCGGAGCAGGTTGGCCAGCCGCCGGGCCCCGATGTCCGGGTTAATCCGCCGGGTGAGGGACAGGTCAGTGGTGGTGATGCCCCAGGCGCACTTACCGGTATGGCACTGCTGGCACAGGTGGCAGCCGAGGGCCACCAGGGCCGCCGTGCCGATGTAGACAGCGTCCGCCCCCAGGGCGATGGCCTTGATGACGTCACCGCTGTTCCTGATGCCGCCGGAGACCACCACGGAGGCCCAGTTGCGGATGCCCTCCTGGCGCAGGCGGCTGTCCACCGCCGCCAGGGCCAGCTCTATGGGGATGCCCACGTTGTCCCGGATAATCTTGGGAGCGGCCCCGGTGGAACCCTTGAGCCCGTCCAGCACGATGATATCGGCCCCGGCCCGCACCATGCCGCTGGCGATGGCCGCCGCGTTATGGACGGCGGCAATCTTGACCGATATCGGCTTGGTGTAGTTGGTGGCCTCCTTCAGGGCATAGATGAGCTGGGAAAGGTCCTCGATGGAGTAGATATCGTGCTGCGGGGCCGGCGACAGGGCATCGGTCCCCTGGGGAATCATGCGGGTACGGGAGACCTCGGCGCTCACCTTCTCCCCCGGCAGGTGGCCGCCGATGCCCGGCTTGGCCCCCTGGCCAATCTTGATTTCCACCACCCGGGCCACCTTGAAGTAGTCGGGGTTGATGCCGAAGCGCCCGGAGGCCACCTGGACGATG
>JAZDIY010000182.1:0-7537 GCA_043804445.1 Chloroflexota bacterium
GTGGTGCCGTCCTGCGTGGTGGTACCACCACCGCCGCCACCGCCGCCACCGCCGCCGCCGCCGGACAACATGGTAAATGCCTTGGTCTGGGTAAAGGTGGTGCCGCCCTGGGCGGTAACGGTAACCTTGACCTCGTGGGCACCGGTGGGCCAGGTTGACGGCGCGCTCCAGATGCCGGCGTAGGTTATCGAGGTCGCTCCGGTGGTGCCCCCGTAGCCATAGCCGTAACCCCCGGGCTCGAAGAAATAATAGGTGGTGCTATTGAAGGTAACCTTGCCGTAGCCGTACTTGTAGCCCAGGGTGGTGGCGGGAGAGCCGGTTACCGAAATGGCCCCGCCCCCCGTGGTGGTACTGGAGTAGTTGTTGGTGGTGGCGCTGATGGGCAAGCTGGTGGCGGTAGCCTTGTACGTGGTAGGGTTACCGCTGTTGTAAATCTGTAAATCGATGCTCTGTATGGGCAGCAGCTCGGTGCTGGCCAGGTCAACGGTGATGTTGAAGGATACGTTCGCCCCCTGGGAGGTGTTGGTGGGGCTGGAGACCGTTATCGTCAGGGCGCTGGCCGGGGCGGCAAACCAGAGGGAGGTGCCGATGGCCAGCACCAGGATAAAGGCCACGGCCACCTTGACCAGGCTTCCCGAAGTCTTCATCATGGTGCGGAAGTCAGCGGGCAGCGGTACTCTCGGTAGCCGTCTCGTCTGCCCACCGGCCTTTTTGGCGTATTTGTTCCTTAACAGCGGCATGACCTCCGGCTTTTTGAGCAACTCCACCAGGTCCGGAGGTACCCGGCCGGCCAGACCGAACAGCTCGTCGCTGCGCCCCTCCAGGGCCTGGGCCAGGGCCAGGATTACCTTATCGCTGGGTGGGGGCAGGGTACCGCTCTCGATTTTGCTTAGATAGGTAAAATCAACGCCAACCCTCGAGGCCAGTTCCCTCAGGCTCAGGCCAGCCTCTTCTCTCAGCTCCCTCAGTCTCTTGCCAAACCCTTGAGTTGCCATTGTCCTTCTCCTGCGGGTAGACTAGCCCTAATCTACAGTGATGGTATTTTAAACCATGTTGAGTAAAAAGTCAACACCCCCGGTGACTTTTACGGAATGCCTTGCGGTCTGTTTTAGTGCCAGCCGGCATGTTGAGTAAAAAGTCAACATGCCGGCCCTGTTTCAAGCGTGAGGGCAATATGGTTGTCTTGTTTTCGCTGGTGTCAGCGGGGCCTGGCAACCGGGGCTGGTGTCAAATACAGGGCATGGCTGGTGACAGCTGTCAATACCGGGGGGCCTTCACGGTTCTCTGCCCGGTAACCTGGGGGTCATGGTCACCCTTGCAGTTAAAGCCGGGATTGAGTAGTATGTAGGTTATGGAATGGTTCTCGGCGATAAAAGGGGTTCTGGGGCCGCTCTTCTCCCTCGTCGGCAGTCTGTCCATCCTGCGGGCGGTGCTGGGGTTTGCCCTGGTATTCTGGCTGCCCGGTTTTGCCTGGACACTGGTGTTCTTCAGGGGGAAGGCGTTGACTATTGTGGAGCGGCTGGCCCTGTCTTTTGGCCTGTCCATCGCCCTGGTCACGCTGAGCATCCTGGCGCTGAACATGCTGGTGGGGATGGCCATCAATGGTTTCAATGCGGTGCTGGTGATTGTTTTTATTACGTTCGTGCCGCTGGCCTATTATGGCATCAGCCGGTGGCGGCAGCGTTAGTTCGGAGGTCCCGGTCTTGTATGATGTGGCCGTTATCGGCGGCGGACCGGTAGGGAGCTCGGTAGCCGGTCAGCTGGCCGCTGCCGGCTACCGGGTGGTGGTTCTGGAAAAGCACGCCGGGTCGGGGGAGAAGGTCAGCTGTACCGGTATTATCGGCTGGCCTTATCTGTGCTCTCTGGGTATCGGTGATGATGTGCTGCGGCGGCGGTTGAACGGTGCCCGCCTCTTCTCCCCCTCGGGGAAAGAGCTCCGGCTGTGGCGGCCCGAGCCCCAGGCCGGTGTGGTGGACCGGGCTGCCTTTGACCGGGAGATGGTTCGGCGGGCCGGGGAAAAAGGGGCTGAATACCGGTGGGGGGTGCGGGCTACCGGGGTGGTGGTTGGAGACGACCGGGTTGAGGTGACGGGTGGTGATGGCGGGGAAAAGGTGGCGGCCCGGGTGGTGGTGGTGGCCAATGGCTTTAGCCCGGCCCTGACTAGCCGGCTGGGCCTGGGGCGGGTAGGCGATTTTGTGGCCGGTGCCCAGGTGGAGGTGGGTGGGGTTACCGTGGATGAGACCGAGGTCTACCTGGGCCGGGAGGTGGCCCCGGGGTTTTTCGGCTGGCTGGTGCCGACGTTGCCGGGGCGGGCTTTAGTGGGGCTGCTGTCACGGCGTCACCCCGGGCGGTATCTGCTGGGGTTAGTCTCATCGCTGGCGTCCCGGGGTAAGATTGCCTTTGCCGGGGAGCCGCTCAAGTACGGTGGCATTCCCTTGAAGCCGCTGGCCCAGACTTACCGGGAGCGGCTGCTGGTAGTGGGAGATGCCGCCGGCCAGGTTAAGCCGACTACGGGTGGCGGTATCTACTATGGGCTGCTCTGCGCCGACATCGCCGTCGGCACCCTGCAAGAGGCCCTGGCCGCTGATGACCTTTCCGCCCGGCGGCTGTCCCGGTACCAGCGGGCGTGGCGGCGGAGGCTGGGGCGGGAGCTGAGAACGGGCTACTGGGCCCGCCGTCTGTACGAGCGCTTAAGCGACCGGCAGATCGACCAATTATTTGACATAATATCTTCTCAGGGTGTTGATAGGGCCATTCTGGAGGCGGCTGACCTCTCCTTCGACTGGCACGGTGAGGTCATCTGGCGCCTGGTCAAATACGGGGCCATCGCCCGGGTGGCCGGCGTGGTGAAGGCTCCCTTTGCCCGGCGGGGTATGGGGTAGTTTTCAATTTGATTACGTCGGCGGAAGCGGTTACAATAGTGGGTAAGAGCATGGGAATCACGATGAGGGTTGGCCGGGTTGAGTAGCCAGGAACAAGACCTGACTATGGCAGAGGCGGCGGTCCGTTTCCTGGCCAGCCTGCCCGCCGGGCAGGGGACTGCCAGCCAGCAGGAGGTCAACCGCTTTGTCCGCTGGTACGGTGCCCGGCGTCCTTTTGCCGGGTTGACCGCCCCCCAGGTGGCTGCCTACGCCGAGAGGCTGTCCTCATCGGATACCGGCAGCGCCAGCAAGGCGTCGGTGGTGCGGGCCTTCCTCGCTTTTGCCCGGAAACAGGGCTGGAGCCAGACCAACCTGGCCACCCATCTCAAGATGAGGAAGGGTAAGGCGGGGGTGAAGCCCAGGGTGAGGGGGGGTTCTGCCGAGACCACCTCCCTGACCCCGCAGCGTTACGCCGAGCTGGAGGCGGAGCTGGACACTCTGAAAGAGAGGCGGGTTGGGGTCATCCAGGAGATGAGCCGGGCGGCCGCCGACAAGGACTTCCGGGAGAATGCCCCGTTGCAGGCTGCCCGTGAGCAGTATGGCCACCTGGCGGGGCGGCTCAGGGAGATTGAGGACACCTTGAAGTCGGCCCAGATTATTGACAATAGCGGCACGGGGTTAGCCGTTAAAGTGACCGTTGGGGGCAGCGTGGTGCTGTGTGACCTGGGTTCCGGCGAGGAGTGGCGCTGTATGATTGTCAGCCCCAGCGAGGTGGACCCCGGCCGGGGTAAAATCTCCAGTGCCTCGCCCATCGGGCGGGCCGTTCTGGGGCGGCGGGAGGGGGACGTGGTGGAGGTACAGGTACCCGCCGGCAAGCTGCGCTGCCAGATTAAGCGTATCGAGCGCTAGGCGTCCCGCCGGAGGTAAAGCACCAGCCGGTTTACCTCGCCTACCCCTTTCAGTGAGGAGACCATGCCGGTAACGGTGTTTCTGATAATCTTGCTGACGAAGGGGTTGGTGGGGATGAGGCGGTCGTTCAGGTTGACGGTGACCCGCTCTCCGTCTACGGACAGCTCCAGGTTATTGATGGGGCCGGTACCTTCCAGGGCCTCCATCATGCCGCTGATGGTATGGTCGATAAACCCCTGGACGAAGTAGTCCGTTTCCACCGGCATATCGTTGACTAAAAGGCCAATCTTTCTGGTCATCGGTTTCTCCTGCTAGTCATGGCTTTTCTTGACGTAGGTCTTGATTTCGCCCCCTGCCTCCTCAATCCCCAGGCACTCGTGTCCGGTAGCCTGGCACCAGGCGGGCATGTCCTTTTTGATGCCCTTGTCATCGGCCACCACCTCCAGCACCTCCCCCGTTTTCATGGCCTTTATCTTGGCCGCTGTCTTGACGATGGGCATGGGGCAGTACAGACCCATGCAATCCAGGCTCTGGTCGGCTTTCATCGCGTCCTCCTTCCGGCTAAAAAGCAGCTAAATGAACAGGACTACCTTGGACTGACGGGCCTCGCCCAGGAAATAGGCGGCCCCGGTCACCTCGTCTACCTCTTCCCGGAAGGCCTCCTCGGGTACCCCCATCACCCCGCAGGAGGTGGTGCAGGCGATGAGCTTGACCCCCATCTGGTGGGCCATGGTGATGAACTCATCCATGGAGGGCATGTTGATGTCCTTCATCAGCCCTTTCATCATCCAGGTGCCCAGGCCGAGCATATTGAACTTGGAGAGGGTCAACCGCTTGGAACCGCCCCGGTTAAGCAGGTTGAGCATCTTCCGGGCCAGCCCCCGGCTCCTGATGCCACCTTCGTTTTTCTTGATGATATTCAGTCCCCAGAAGGTGAAGAACATCTGCACCTCCATGCCCATGCTGGCCCCGGTGGTAGCCAGCATGAACCCGGCCAGGGCCCGGTCCAGGTCGCCGCTGAACATGACGATTGAGAGTTTCTCTGGTTCGGCCATTGCTCCTGCTCCTTTCCGCTTAGGGGTTACCTTTAATTTTTGCCCCGCAGTGAGGACAGACGGTTATCGTGGTGGCCATCACCTGGCCGCAGGCATCACAGCGGACGAGGGCCACGCCGCAGCCCCGGCAGAAGGGTGAATCGGCGACGATTAACTCCTCCTCGCAGTAGGGACAATGGCACTTGCGGGCCTGTCCTTCAGACTTTTTAGGCTGTGTCATTTTTTCCTCCCCTTTTTGGTTGCCACCGCTGCCCCCTGTTTCTCCAGATAGTTGTCAATAGCCTTGTTCAGGGCCTGGGCCCCCAGGTTGGAGCAGTGAAACTTGTTCTTGGGTAACCCCTCCAGCTCCTTGGCCACCAGGGCCGGGGTTATCTTACGGGCCTCCTCGATGGTCTTGCCCATGGCCATCTCGCTGACCATGCTGGAGACGGCGATGGCCGCCCCGCAGCCGAAGGTCTTGAACTTGACGTCGCTGAGGCGGTTGTTATCCACCTTGATGTAGAAGGTCATCATGTCCCCGCATACCGGGTTGCCTTCCTCACCGATGCCATCGGGATTATCTATCTCCCCCACGTTGCGGGGGTGCATAAAGTGGTCCATCACCTTGTCGCTGTAAACCGGCATATTCTTATCCTCCCGTCTGACCCTTTAAGAATTTGGCGTATAGTGGCGACATCTGCCGCAGGCGCTCCACGATGGGGGGCAGTGTCTCCAGCAGATAGTCGATATCCTCCTCGGTGGTGTCTATGCCCAGGCTGAAGAGCAGGGAACCGGCGGCGATTTCCGGGGCAATCCCCATGGCGGTGAGCACGTGAGATGTCTTCAGGGCCCGGGAGGTGCAGGCGGAGCCGCTGGAGGTGGCAATGCCCTCCAGGTTGAGGAACATAAGCATAGACTCCCCCTCGATGAACTCGATACAGAAGCTGGCCGTAGCCGGCAGACGCCGGGTGGGGTGGCCGGTGAGAATGGCGTGTTCAATACGGGCCGGTAGCCTTTTGATCAGACGGTCCCTGATGGGGGTGAGCCGCTTATTCCGGGTCGCCATCTCCTTTTGGGCCAGCTCGGCCGCCTTGCCCAGCCCCACGATGGCGGGCATGTTCTCGGTGCCGGCCCGCCGGCCGCCCTCCTGTACCCCGCCGTCAAAGAGGGGGATAAGGCGCACCCCCTTTTTGACCCAGAGGGCACCGCTGCCCTTGGGGCCGTAGAAGGCGCTGCCGGCCAGGCTGAGGGCGTCCACCCCCAGGGACTTGACGTCTACCGGTATGGTGCCGGCGGTGGCCACGGCGTCGGTGTGGCAGAGGACCCCCGCCTCCCTGGCTATCCTGGCGATTTCGGCCACCGGCTCGATGGTGCCCACCTCTCCGTTGGCGTGCATGATGGAGACCAGGATGGTGTCCTTCTTGAGGCGGCGCTTTACCTCCTGGGGGTCCACCAGGCCGTCCTTGTCCACCGGCACCAGGTCAACGCTGAAGCCGCCCTTCTCCAGGGTGCGGGCCGAGTGCAGCACCGAGAAGTGCTCGACAGCCGAGATGATGATGTGCTTGCCTTTGGCCGCCTGGGCCTGGGCCAGCCCCTTGACGGCCAGGTTGTTGGCCTCGGTGCCGCCGGAGGTGAAGATTATCTCCTCCGCCTGTCCGCCGATGAGGGCGGCCACCTGGCCGCGGGCGGCTTCCAGGGCGTCCCTCGGCTCGTCACCCAGGGAGTGCAGGCACTGAGGGTTGCCGTAGCTCTCCTTGAAGTAGGGGAGCATCGCCTCCAGTACCTCCGGGAGCAGGCGGGTGGTGGCGGCGTTGTCCAGATATACTTGCTTGGTCATGGTCCCTCCGTCGGTCCGGAAGTTTCTTTAGAGCTGGCCTACCAGAGATATTTTATGCGATTAAGCCGGGACGGCGCTACGACAAAAGTCACCATCCACTGCGGAGGCGGTGTTTATTTACGGCGCTGCAGGTACTTGTGGGCCTGGAGGGTGGCCTTGGCCCCCTCGCCGGCGGCAACGACAATCTGTTTCTCCGGCACGTTGGTCACGTCCCCGGCGGCGAAGAGCCCGGCTACGCCGGTCTCGTTGGCGCAGGTGACCTCGATTTCACCCTGCTGGTTCAGCGGGATGAGACCCTTGACCAGGTCGGAGTTGGGGATTAAACCAATCTCCACAAAAATCCCGCCGGCCTCCAGCCTTTTCTCCCGGCCGGTTTTCCGGTCCTTGATGACGATGCCGCTGACCCGTTTTTTACCCTCGATGGACACCACCTGGTGCTCCAGGAACAGGGTCAGGTTGGCGGCATCCTTTATTTTATCGCTGAGGATGGGGTCGCCGGTGAGGGGGGTGGTGGAGACCAGGTTGACCTGCTCGGCGATTTTGATTAGGTCATCGGCGGCTTCCAGGGCGGAGTTGCCGCCGCCGATAACGGCCACCTTCTCCCCGGCGAAGAGGGGGCCGTCGCAGACCGAGCAGTAGGTGACCCCCCTCCCCCGCAGCGCTTCTTCTCCGGGTACCCCCAGCGGGCGGGGACGCTTGCCGGTGGCGATGATGACCGCCCGGGCCTGATAGCTCTTGCCGTTAGCAGCGGTGACCTCAAAGCCGCCGTCCTGGCGGGATAAGGCGGTGGCTTCGTCGCCGATTTGTTGCTCCAGGGGGAACTTGGCCACCTGCTCCTGAAATTTTTCCATCAGTTCGGGGCCTTCAATGTACTGGTAGCCCATGTAGTTTTCCAC
>JAZDIY010000183.1:0-3249 GCA_043804445.1 Chloroflexota bacterium
CGGTTGACCGCCACCGATTACAAGGCTCGGGTGCGGGGCTTGCAAAGCCGGATAAGGGAACTGGAACGGCAGACCGAGGCCGCCGACCCGCTGCTGCTATCTCGTATCAGCGACACCCAGCGGGCGATTGATTACTACGAAGGCATGAAAACTTTCGACCCGGAAAGATGGTTTGACGATGGCCTGTCTATTCGGGAATTGCTGGAACAGGCCGGGGTTGAAGTCACCGAAAGCACCGAGGCAGCCCACCCCAGCTTTGTCACCATACCCGATGCCGATGTTTGGGACCATCCCGCCGAGGTAACCGCCAGGCAGTTGCGGAAGTTGGGGTTATACATTTACGTTTACCAAGACAGGCTTGAGTTGAAGGGTAGCATACGGCAAACTAATATCTCTGCTGGTTGTAGGTCAGGCCGTTACCCACAATCTCCACGAAGGGGAGCCGCTGCAGGACGGGGGAGTCCTTGACGATGGTCTCCACCACCCCCTGCAGCAGCATTTCACTGGAAAGCTTGGCTGCTTCGGCTAAGGTTATCGCCATTATCGCTTACCTCCTATGGCATATTGGATCTTCTCCCGGGTAGACAGCCCGGACAGGTCAAGGGACATCCGGGGCGGGGCCCCCGCGGGCACGCGGGCCGAGGCTATTTCCGCGGCCAGCTCCTGCTTCACCCGGTCCACCAGGGACTCGGCCCTCTCCAGGGCCTCATCAATCGCCTCGATGGTATCCCCGGTGAGCAGCTCCGCCGGCACCGCCGGATGGGTGGCCACCACCAGTGCCCGGTAGCGGGCCACCGTCTGAGTAAGGGAACTATCCGCCACCGCCAGCCTCTCCTCCAGGGCCGCCACCGACTGCTGCAACCCGGCCACCGTACTCTCTTTTTCGGTTACGGCCTGCTCCAGCTCGCCGAGGCGCCCCCGGGCCAGACCGAGCTCCCGCTGCTGCCGCGCCGCCAGGTCCTCCAGTTCCCGGACCCGGGTCCGGCAGCCGTCCATCTCACCTGCGGCAATCACTGCCTGGTCCTCCCCCCGCTCCTCCGCTTCAGATACGGTATCTGCCAAATCACTCACCTCCTGGGGCTATTCCTCAACACCGGCTACCGGAAGTCCCTCCGCTCTCTCTCGCCCGCCTCGGGTAGCCCTGGTCTTAAACACCTGGTTCATCTTGAGGATGGCTTCTCTTTCCTCCAGCCACCGCTTGAATTCGTACTCCGGGTTACCCACCCCTATCTCCGTCATCGCCTGCCGGCGGGAGCGCATCCCCGCCTGCACCAGCGTCTGCTCGTTGGCCACCAGCCGGGCCATGTCCCGGGGCAGTACCGGCGACCACAGCACCCGCAGCCTGACATCGCCGAAGCGCTCCCCCCGGTACTTCTCCAGCAGCCGTAGGATAAGCTCTCCCCGCCTCTGGTAGACCGAGGTGCGGATAAGCCGTTTGCGCTGCACCTTCTGCAGCAGCGGCTGCAGCTCAATCTCCAGGGCCACCCCGGAAAGGTCCCTCTCCGTCCCGCCGAAGGCCGCCCGCGGTGACTCGGAGACATCGTGGAGGATGCGGTAGAGCAGGTTGATGTAGTCCATGTGCAGCCCCACGCCGCCGCCCTGCAGCAGGTCCAGCAGGTAGGCCTTGGCGTCCTCCGGGATATTCCACACCGCCCCCCGGCCGGACGGCGATATCGTCCGACCCCTCGACGTTCTCCAGAACGGCGATGGGGTTGCCGGATAGCTCCAGTATGCGCGATAGCTGGGATACCGCCCGGTTAAGCTCACGCTGGCTCTCCATAATCTGGGCCAGGTCCGATACCCCCCAGAACCGCTTGGGCTCCCTCAGGTTGGGGTAGATGATGAAGGGGATGAAGCCGTAGGGATTGGGCTTTTTCTCCAGCCGGGTATCGTCCAGGTAAAGCTCGAACTGGCTATCGGTCCAGAGCTCAACGACACTGGCCGTCTTACCTTTGGGCTTCAGCTGATACAGATACTGGCTTTCCTCGGCGCTGAGCCGGTACTTAGAGGCTACCCGCCAGACCCGGGAGGTATCGTCGCCCCACCACCAGGCGTAAATGCCCTGGACGTCCGGGGCGGTAATCCGCACCTGTTTGCGGTCACCATCCCAGATGACCTTGTAGCCGGCATCCCCCAGGGTGGCCCCGTCAATCTCGGTCTCCAGGTCAAGCTGTTCCAGGCCGTTGGCCTGGTACACCTCGTCCAGGGCCGCCTTGGCCCGGCGGGCCCGCTCCCTGGCCCCGTCGGCATCCTCCCCCGCCTCCACCACCCAGCTGACCCCGGACATAAGATAGGAAGTGACCTTGTCCACAAAGACCTTGGCATAATTGAAGGTCAGCCGTTTCTCCCCCCACCGGGCCTTTCCCTCCCACTGCTGACCGTGATAAAAATCGAGCAGCTCCTGATAGCCTCTGATTCTATCCGCATCACGGTTGGTCAGCTGGGTAATCGTCGCCGTCTCATTCATTTTAAGAAAGGCCTCCTTTACTGGTGCTTCTCAGGGCCCGCTGTACGGTGCGCTCGCTGACGCCGAATATCCCGGCCACCTCCCTTACCCCTTTGCCGCTGCCGGTGAACAGCCGCACCATGGCCCCGTCCCGCTGTTGCTTAAGCCAGTGCTGCCGGCCGCCGGGCTGGTCATAGACACACCGGGCAAACGGGCAGTCAAGACAGGCGGCGGCCAGTTCACAACCCTCATCCTGGTAGTGGCAGTACTCCGGGGGTAAGTCCAGGGCATCACGGCTTGCCTCCATCTCCATGGCTAACCTCTACTCAGTACAGTTCGAGGTGATATTAGCACATATGTTCTATTCGGTCAATGGCCTTCTGTCACTTTTAGCAGGGGGGTTGACAATAACCAATTTTTATTTTATTATTGTTTTGACAAAGTAATATATACTGGAGTAGCGGTGGTGCCGCTGGACAACTACTTTAACGTGATTGAAGCCAGCCACCGTCTCAAGGTTCATCCGGAGACGGTAAAGCGGTTGTGCCGGCAGGGCGACCTGCCCGCCACCAAGATTCACAACACCTGGCTTATTGACCGGGATATCCTGGACAACTTTGCCGGGACCTATCTTCCCCGCCGCGGTGCCCGCCGAAAACTGGTAGGATAAGTACTATGGGACAATCAGCAAAATACCGCCGAAAGTGGCTCGCCTCCCTGATAATTATCGCCTCACTGCTGGCGGTAGTGGTACCCGCCACCCCGGCCCTGGCCGCCCCGGTAATCAGCCTGTCCCCCATTGC
>JAZDIY010000184.1:0-2803 GCA_043804445.1 Chloroflexota bacterium
CCGTTGATGATGTCGCCGATACGCCCGATGGCCTGGGCGGAGATGAGGCCCAGGGCAATGCGGTCGGCGTAGCCGGCGAAGTCAAAGCCGCTGAACCGGGCGTAGACCAGGGCGGTGAGCACCCCCCCCCAGTATCGCCCCCCAGATGGCTGCGCCCCCCTCCCAGATGGCCGGGATGAGGGCGGGGTGGGCCGAGTAGTAGCCCCAGTAATCGATGACGTGCACCAGGCGGGCGCCGATGATGCCGCCCGGGATGCTCCACATGGCGATGGCGTAGAGCCGCTCCCGGGAGAGGCCGTCCCGGGCGACCAGCCGGGCCGACAGCCAGACGGCCACGACGACGCCCACGGCGATGAACAGGCCGTGCCAGGCGATGGAGAAGGGGCCCAGGGTAACCAGTATGGGGTCAATCCCGATGCGAATCATCTTTAACTTCCGGTTGCCCTTTTCGGCAGTTGAGGCAGCGGCCAAAGATGGCCAGGTGCCTCAGGTCGGCCTCAAAGTTATATTCCCGGCGCAGGCTGTTTTTAAGGGTGGCCAGGGTGGCTTCGTCCAGGTCGGTGACCGCCCCGCACTGCTGGCAGACCAGGTGATGGTGGTGCCCCTTGTCCGCCGGGTGGTAGCTGACGCGGCCGCCGCCCAGGTCGGTCTCGGTCACCAGCCGCAGCCGCTTGAGCAGCTCCAGGGTACGGTAGACGGTGGAAATGTTGACGTAGGGGTATTTGGCCACCACCTGGGCGTAGATTTCCTCGGCGGTGATGTGGTTTTGGCTGTCCTCGATGACGGTCAGTACCATCATCCGCTGCGGGGTCAGCCGGTACCCCTGTTCGCTCAGTTTGCGGGCAATACCGCTCGGTGACGCCATTTCCTGCTCCTCCTGGGTATCATAGCACGGTGGCCGGGAAATTGCAACTGGTTGCAGTTACAATTACTTTCAGATATTTCCCGGTGGTTTCGAGGGGGTGGGCAGGACTATTCCCGGCTGTCCAGCAGTACCGTTACCGGGCCGTCATTGTGGATGGTCACCTGCATGTGCTGCTGGAAGCGCCCGGTGGCTACCCCGAGCCCGCTGGCGCGGGCCATCTCCACGAAACGGTTGAACAGGGCTTCCGCCTGGTCTGGCGGGGCGGCCCCGGTGAAGCTGGGGCGGCGCCCGCGGCGGGCATCCGCCAGCAGGGTAAACTGGCTCACCAGCAGCAGCTCGCCTTTGATGTCCCGCACCGAGAGGTTGAAGCGGCCGGTGGCATCGCTGAAGATGCGCAGGTTGGTGGTCTTTTCCACCAGGTAGCGCGCGTCATCTTGGCTGTCCCCCTGGGCCACCCCCACCAGCACCACCAGCCCCGGCCCGATGCTCCCCATCACCTCACCCGCCACGCTGACCTGGCCGGCGGTGACCCGCTGGAGGAGGGCCTTCACCGCTTAGCCTTCCTTGGCCCCCTTGCCGGGGAGGGGGGCCTTGGTCGGCTCGGTGGTGGAGGAACTCTGGCGGTGGTCGGTGACGTAAAAACCGCTCCCTTTGAAAATAACCGGGACGGAACGAATAACACGGCGGGCCTTCCCCCGGCATCGGGGGCACGTCGCCGTGGGCTCGGCATCAAAGCCCTGTTTCTGTTCAAAGTTGTGGTCGCACTGGCCACACTGGTACTCGTAGACGGGCATGGGTTCACCTCGTGTAACGTTGTTCTATTCCTATTTTACACTAGCCGCTCCGGGCAAGGCAACCGGGATGGGGTAAAATCGGGCCGGTGCCACTGGACGGGCGGGCCAAAAAGGAGTAGAATATAGGGGTGAAGATGAGTTTCGGGCAGCGGGTATGAAATGAGGTTACGGGTTGCCAGTTTATCGTCTGGACGAGAGGGCACGGTGCCGGGTGGGCACGGTGCCTTTTTAGTTTGCGGGGATACCAGAAGGAGGCAAGGTTATGCAGTCAAGCCTGATCGGGAAAATTGAGAAGGCCAAGCGCTACGCTCAGGAAACCGAACGAATCACCTTCACTGAGTTCTCCGTTAACTTTCGTGGGGAGAATGACGATTATACCACCGGCTACCGGGACGGTCGTTGGCACTGCTCCTGCCCCTTTTTCGCTAACTGGGAAGTCTGCAGCCACACCATGGCCCTGGAGAGAGTCCTGGCCAGCATGCTGCCCAAGGAAGCCCGTATTACCCAGTATGACACCACTGCCTGATAGCCGGCCGGTCTAAGCCTGCCGGCTTCATGCCGGGGGGTGGTCCTGCCGGGGCTACCTCTTCCAGCACCTCGGCTACCACGAAGAGTGACCCGGTGGCGCAGACGAGATCCCTGTCTCCGGCCTGGGCCAGCGCCGAGGTCAGGGCGGCCGGTACGCTCTCCGCTATCTCGGCGGGGCGCCCGTGGCGGGCGAACTCGGCGGCAATGGCGCCGGTGGCGGCGGCCCGGGGGTGGCGGGAGCGGGTGACGATGACCCGGCCGAAGAGGGGGGCCAGGGCAGCCACTATCCCGGCCATGTCTTTATCGTAGGAAAAGCCGATAATCAGGGTGGCCCGCTCGAAGTCCAGGTACTGCTCCAGGGCCTGCCGCAGCCGGCGGGCGGAGTCCACGTTGTGGGCCCCGTCCACCACCAGCCGGGGGTGACGGCCCAAAATCTGCAGCCGCCCCGGCCAGTCCACTTCTTTCATGCCTCTCACCAGGCTCTCTTCGGGTAGATTGACCCCCCGCTCCGCCAGCACCTCCAGGGCGGCCACCGCCGCGGCGGCGTTCTCCATCTGGTACTCGCCCAGCAGCGGTATGTCTAATTCGTAGCTGCCCCGCCGCCCCTTAACGGTCA
>JAZDIY010000185.1:0-3525 GCA_043804445.1 Chloroflexota bacterium
AGCTTGATGAGGATGGAGTTGGCCGCCCCCAGCTTGATGCCCTTTTCCAGGCGGTGGATGTTGGTGACGAAGAGGTCGTCCCCCACCAGCTGGACGGTCTTACCCAGTTTCCGGTTCAGTTGTTGCCAGCCGTCCCAGTCGTCCTCGGCCAGCCCGTCCTCGATGCTTATCAGGGGGTATTCGGCGGCCCAGCGGGCGTAGTAGTCCACCATCTCGCCGCTGGTCAGCGAGACCCCTTCCCGGGCCAGGACGTACCTGCCTTCCCGGTAGAACTCGCTGGCCGCCGGGTCCAGGGCGATAAAGCAGTCCTTACCCGGCCGGTGGCCCGCCTTCTCGATGGCGGTCAGGATGAGCTCCACCGCCTCCCGGTTGGACGGCAGCGACGGGGCGAAGCCGCCTTCGTCACCGACGTTGGTGTTCAGTCCCTTGTCCTTAAGCACCGCTTTCAGGTTATGATAGACCTCGGTGGCCATCTGGAGGGCGTGGCGGAAGGTGCCGGCCCCGGCGGGCACCACCATGAACTCCTGGAAGTCGGTGGAGCTGGCGGCGTGCCGGCCCCCGTTCAGGATGTTGAGCATGGGTACCGGCAGCTGGTAGCGGTCGGCCCGGTCCAGGTAGCGGTAGAGGGGCACCTGGAGCTGGCTGGCGGCGGCGTGGGCGACCGCCAGCGAGGCCCCCAGGATGGCGTTGGCCCCCAGGTGCGACTTGTTGGCGGTGCCGTCCAGCTCGATGAGCTTCCGGTCGATGGCCTCCTGGTCGGTGGCGGGCAGGCCGGCCAGGGCGGCGCTGATGGCCTGGTTTACGTTGCCGGCGGCCTGGAGCACGCCCTTCCCCCCGAACCGGGTCTGGTCCCCGTCGCGGAGTTCCACGGCCTCGTGCTGGCCGGTGCTGGCCCCGGAGGGGACCGCCGCCCGCCCGCTGGTGCCGTCGGAGAGGGTGGCCGCCACCTCCAGGGTGGGGTTGCCCCGCGAGTCCAGTATCTCCCGGGCCTGGAGGCTCTTGATGGTTATCATGTTCATCCCTACCTTAAGTTTTATGGGCGGTCTAGTCAGCCAGGTCCAGGGCCCGCGCCACCGCCTCGGCCGGGCTGGATACGGTGATGATACCGCTGTCCACCTGGCCGTGGCGGGACAGGGCCCAGGTGTCCAGGCCGATGACCGGCCGGCCGCTCTGCAGGGCGTGGGCAATCTCTGATAGTGTGCCGTAGCTGCCGCCGATGGCGATGACCGCCTGGGCCGACTTGACCACGGCCACGTTGCGGGCGTGTCCCAGGCCGGTGACGATGGGAATCTGGACGTAGGGGTTGGCCGCCCGGCGGCTCTCCCCGGGCAGGATGCCGATGGTCAGCCCCCCCTCCGCCCGGGCCCCCCGGCAGGCGGCCTCCATGGTGCCGCCCAGACCGCCGCAGACCAGGGTGGCCCCGCGGCGGGCCAGCTCGCGCCCCACCCCCTCGGCCAGGCTGGCTTCCCGGGGGGAAGGGTCGGCCCCGCCGATGACGGCGATAAAACGGCTCGGTTCAGTCATTTTCGGGTGCCCTTGCTTCCGGGCACTTGAATTATATCATCTGGGGCGGCGGCATTCCAGCTTGATTAAAAAGTCAGGCTTATGCTAGTATCTAGATAATTCTAGCTACCGGCCTGGGCATGCCACCGGGCCGGGTGGTCTATCCGGTCACTTTTCCAGTGCCGTGTTCCAGGGAGGCAGCCTGGCTTTAAGGAAGTGGTCTATGCAGATAGAAGATGAGCTGGCCCGGCTCTCGCCTAAGCGGGACACGGTGCTGACCATCGGGGTCTTTGACGGGGTCCACCTGGGCCACCAGCAGCTGCTCCGGCAGGTTAAAGAACTGGCCCGGCAGGAGGACCTGCTCCCCGGGGCGATAACCTTTCGCCAGCACCCCCGGGACGTGCTGGCCCGCACCCGGCCGCCCTGCCTGACCACCCTGAAGCAGAGGGTCAGGCTCATCAAGGACCAGGGTATCGAGCTGGTGGTGCTGCTGCCCTTCACCCCGCAGCTGGCCTCTTTAAGCTCCCGCCAGTTCGTCAGCCTGCTCAAAGAGTACCTCGGGATGCGCCGGCTGGTGGTCGGCCCCGACTTTGCCCTGGGGCGGGGCAGGGAGGGTAACCCGGCCGCCCTCCAAAGGCTGGGTGAGGAGCTGGGTTTCGGGGTTACCGTGGTGCCTCCCATGGTGGTTAACGGCGAGGTGGTCAGCAGCACGTCCCTACGGCAGGCCGTGGCCGATGGTGATGTGTTGAAGGTGAACCGGCTGACCGGGCGCTGGTTCCGTCTGCACGGGCGGGTGGTCAGCGGCGTGGGGCGGGGCCGGGGGCTGGGCTTCCCTACGGCCAACCTGGAGATTAACTCGGAACAGGCCCTGCCGGCCAACGGCGTCTATGCCACCTGGGCCTACCTTGACGATAAGGCCTACCCCTCGCTGACCAATATCGGGGAACGCCCCACCTTCGCTGAGAAGGGACGCACCGTGGAGGTCTATCTCCTGGACTACCAGGGCGACCTCTACGGACGGGAGCTGCAGATTGAGACCGTGGACCGGATTCGTCCCGAGCAACGCTTCGGCACTGCCGAGGAACTCAAGGCGCAGATAGCCGCCGACATCGACCGGGGACGGGCCATACTGGACGCCTCACCGGTGGAGCAGCATGGCTAGTCGTAACCGGGCCTCCGGGCAGGACACGGGCTACCTGCTGCGGCGGGGGGTGGCCGAAATCATCGTCGAGGCCGAGCTGGCGGCGGGCCTGAGCTCGGGGAAGCGGCTGCGCCTCAAGGAGGGTTTTGACCCCAGCTTCCCGGATATCCACCTGGGCCACATGGTCGCCCTCAGGAAGCTGCGCCAGTTCCAGGAGCTGGGCCATCAGGTTATCCTCATCGTGGGTGACTGGACGGCCCAGATTGGCGACCCCAGCGGGGCCTCGGTCACCCGGCCCATGCTCTCCCGGGAGCAGGTGCTGGCCAACGCCCAGAGCTACATGGAGCAGTTTTTCCAGGTGGTTGACCGCGCCAGGACCGAGGTCAGGTGGCAGAGCGAGTGGTTCGGCAGCTTCTCCCTGGCCGGCGTTATCCAGCTTACCCGCCGCTTCACCGTGGCCCAGATGCTGGCCCGCGAGGACTTCAGCAACCGGTACAGCCACGGGCGCCCCATCGCCATCACCGAGCTGCTCTACCCGCTGCTCCAGGCCTACGACTCGGTGGTGATTGAGGCCGATGTCGAGTTCGGCGGCATTGACCAGAAGTTCAACCTGCTCATGGGCCGGGAGCTGCAGTCCCTCATGGGGCAGCCCCCCCAGCAGTGCTTCATGACCCCCCTTCTCATCGGCACGGACGGTAGCCAGAAGATGAGCAAGAGCCTGGGTAACTATATCGGCGTGGCCGAGCCGCCCCAGGAGATATACGGCAAGGTGATGTCCATCTCTGATAGCCTGATTATGAACTACTTTGAATTGGTGACCGATGTCCCCGATGAGGAACTGGAGGAATTCCGACAAGGACTCAAGAACAAAACAGTTAACC
>JAZDIY010000186.1:0-3230 GCA_043804445.1 Chloroflexota bacterium
TTAACAACAGGGGGTGCAAGGGGACGAAGCCCCTTTGCCGGAGGTCCGGGGGCCACTCCCAGTTTCAAGGAAGTCCCCCAACAGTTGAGGGATTGAGGGGGTTGAAAGCCATTCATAAGCGCCCTCTGAGCCCCCAGAATAGCGATTGAATCTGTAGGTCGGGTTTCCTAACCCGACCGTCGCGGGCGGGCAGGTTGGGAAACCTGCCCTACGGGGGGCACTCGCTGTTTTCAGGTGAGTACAAGCACTTGACAACGTAGCCGGGTATGTCATATACTGACGCTGCAACCGACCTCCGAGGGAGCGACGGTTAGCGAGCGTACTCCTTAAACCAACTAAATAACATAGGTCGCTTGGATCGGGCCCGACCGAGACGGCTTTTCATAGTGGTCTTATTCTCGCCTTCTCGGCTTTGCCCGAGGAGGCGTTTTTGTTATGCGGGATGCCATTACCGACGTGCCCGGCATCAAGGTAGGTCACTACACCGACACACAGGGAGTGACCGGCTGCACCGTGGTGCTGTGCGAGGCAGGGGCCACCGCCGGCGTTGACGTTCGAGGGTCGGCGCCGGGCACCAGGGAGACTGACCTGCTACGGCCAACAACCCTGGTTCAGCAGGTACACGCCGTGCTCCTCAGCGGCGGCAGCGCCTTCGGCCTGGATGCCGCCACCGGAGTGATGCGCTATCTGGAGGAGCGGGGCCGGGGCTTCGATACCACGGTAGCCAAAGTGCCCATAGTGCCCGCCGCCATCCTGTTCGACCTCTCGGTAGGCGACCCCAAGGCTCGACCCGATGCCGCGTCGGGCTATTCCGCCTGCCAGGCCGCCAGCGACGGCCCGGTGGCCCAGGGCAGCGTGGGTGCCGGCACCGGGGCCAGCGTGGGCAAGGCCCTGGGCATCCAGCGGGCCACCAAAGGCGGCCTGGGCACCGCCAGCTACAGGCTGGGCAGCCAGGTGGTGGCCGCGCTGATGGTGGCCAGCCCCTTCGGCGATGTAGTCGAGCCTGACACGGGCCGGCTGCTGGCCGGTCCCTGGGACGAGGGCGGTCGCAGGATGCTGAGCACGCTGGAGCTTATTAGGCATGGCACACCCTGGCAGCAGATGTTTCCTCAGAACACAGTCATAGGGGTGGTAGCCACCAACGCCTGTCTTACCAAGGAGCAGTGCACCAAGCTGGCCCAGATGGCCCAGGACGGGCTAGCCCGGGCGGTGAGGCCAGCTCACACCATGCTGGACGGCGATGTGATATTCGCCCTGGCCCTGGGGCGGGGCCAGCCCCTGGCTGATGTGACTGCCATCGGCGCTGTGGCCGCCGATCTGGTGGCCCAGGCCATTGTCCGCGGGGTGACCCAGGCCCATTCTCTCGGGGGCTTACCATCTTGCAGGGAGGTGGAGGTGATATGATCCGCATAGCTTTCATCGGCGCCGGCACCGTGGGCACCGCGCTGGCGGTAAGGCTGAAGGAAAAGGGCTACTCCATAGTGGCGGTGGCCAGCCGCAGCCTGGCTTCGGCCCAGAACCTGGCCAAGATGGTCTTCGGCTGCCGGGTTTACGAGGACAAGCAGGCCGCCATAGATGACTCCGAGCTGGTCTTCATCACCACGCCGGACGACGCCATACCAAAAGTGGTGGCTGAGCTAAAGTGGTGGCCCGGCCAGATGGTGGTGCATTGCAGTGGCGCTGACTCCGTGGACACCCTGGAGCCAGCCAAAAAGGCGGGGGCACTGGTGGGCACCTTCCATCCCCTTCAGACCTTCGCCAACGTGACAGGGGCCATAGAGAACATCCCGGGCTCTACCTTTGCCATCGAGGGCGACCCCAAGCTACTGCCCATCCTGCGGCAGATGGCCACCGACCTGGAGGGCCACTGGATAGAGCTTAAGCCGGGCGACAAGGTCCTGTACCATGCCGCGGCGGTGATGGCCTGCAACTACTTCGTTACCCTGGTCAAGCTGGCCACCGACCTGTGGCAGACCTTCGGTGTGTCTCCCCAGGACGCAACTCAGGCCCTGGTGCCCCTGCTCCAGGGCACCGTCAACAACCTGGAGAAGATAGGCTTACCCAACTGTCTTACCGGGCCCGTGGCCCGCGGTGATATAGGCACCATCTCCAAACACATCGAGGCCCTTAAGAAAGCTGCTCCTGCAGCGCTGCCCGTTTACCGGCAACTGACGCTGGAGACCATCCCCATTGCCCTGGCCAAGGGAAAACTCACCAGGGAGCGGGCAGAACAAATCATGAAACTGGTGGAGGGGTAATAGCCATGAGGACAATGCTTAAAGGCAAGATACACCGGGCGCACGTGACTGAGGTCAACATCGACTACGAGGGCAGCATCACCGTGGACCGTCTGCTCATGGACGCAGCCGACATCCTACCCTACGAGCGGGTGCAGGTGGTGGACGTGAACAACGGCTCCCGGCTGGAGACCTACGTCATCGAGGGCGATCCAGGCTCGGGCATGGTCTGTCTCAACGGCGCCGCTGCCCGGCTGGTGGACAAGGGCGACATGGTTATCATCCTGTCTTATCACATGGTGAGCGAAGAGGAGGCACGCGGGGCCTGTCCCCGGGTCGTCCACGTTGACCGCAACAATCGCATCGTCGATGTCAGGGAAGAGGCGGTAGCTCTCAGCAGGTAAAGGAGGTAAGAGATGCGGGTCACCATCGGCGACATCAAGGAGATGAAACAGAAGGGTGAGAGAATCTGTATGCTCACCTGCTACGACTACTCCACCGCCAAGCTCATAGACGAGGCCGGCATACCCCTGGTCCTGGTGGGCGACAGCCTGGGCATGGTGGTGCTAGGCTACGAGTCCACCATCCCCGTGACCATGGAGGAGATGTTGCATCACACCAAGGCCGTGGTCCGGGGCACCAAGCGGACGCTAGTGGTGGGCGACCTGCCCTTCATGACCTACCATACCTCCATTGCCGACGCCCTGCGCAATGCCGCCCGCTTTATCCAGGAGGCAGGCGCTCAGGCGGTCAAGCTGGAGGGCGGCGAGTTCATGGCCGAGACGGTACGCCGAATAGTGCAGTGCGGCATCCCGGTGATGGGGCACATAGGCCTAACCCCTCAATCGGTGCACCAGCTCGGCGGCTACAAGGTGCAGGGCAAGACCCTGGAGCAGGCACAGCAACTGGTCAAAGATGCCGTGGCCCTGGAGCAGGCCGGCGCCTTCGCCATAGTCCTGGAGACTGTGCCCGCGGCGCTGTCGGCCTTCATCA
>JAZDIY010000187.1:0-2569 GCA_043804445.1 Chloroflexota bacterium
AGGGCTCTTCCTGCTGGCCAACCTCAACGTCTTCTGGTGGCTGAAATGGATTAACCTCTGGCCCTTCATCGTCATCGCCGTCGGCCTGCTCATCATCCTCAGCGCGCGGCGAAAGTAATCACCCCCGCCCCCGCCTTTAACCCGTCCGCCATCACCCGGCTTTATCTCTGGCCTGACCCGGGGGCCGTTTCCTGGTTGCCCTAAATCACACCGAATCGCCACAGCTTCTCCATAATTCCTCCATATTACCCCCCTATCATGGACAGTAGAAGGTTCCCTAAAGGACCGGGAAAGGAAAGGAGAACGAAGACATGAAGACCAATCTGACCGGAGAGAAAACAGGAAAGGAGGTGACCAAAATGAGCAAGAGGTTCAAAGTACTGGCGGCCACCCTGGCCATCGTCGGCATTGCCGTGCTGGCTTTCAGCAGCCTGGCCTTCGCCGATGACCCGGCGGACACCGATGCTAACGCCCCCTGCGGCTACGCCGGCTGGGGCCACCGCGGACCGGGTGCGGCCAGCGGGGCTGACACTGTCAGCGAGCTGACCGGGCTGACCGCCGAGGCAATCCAGCAGCAGCGGCTGGACGGCCAGAGCCTGGTGGAAATTGCTGCCGCCCAGGGCGTTGACGAGGCCACCCTGACCGCCGCCGTCACCGGTGCCAAGAGCCAGTGGCTGCAGGAGCAGGTTACCGCCGGCGTCATCACCCAGGAGCAGGCCGACCTGATGCTGGCCCGGATGACGGAGCAGACCAGCCAGATGCTGAACCGCACCACCACTGGCCCGGCAGCAGACCGGGGCTTTGGCCCCGGCGGCATGATGGGCCGCTGGAACGGTGACCAGAACGGCTACGGGCCGGGCGGGTGCTGGGACGGCGACGAGAACGGCGATGAGAATAGCTACGGGCCCGGCGGCATGATGGGCCGCTGGAACGGTAACGGCGACACCGCCCCCCGCAGCGGCTACGGCATGGGCATGATGGGCCGCGGCTGGTAAGCTAAAGACCAAACGACCCGGAGGGAGGCAGCCTCAAAACTGCCTCCCTCCTTTGGGTTTGACAGCCACCGCCCAGATGATACGATAAAGGTAGCCAGAACAAGACCATGACCGGGCAAAAAATATTAGTGGTTGATGACGAGGCGAAAATCGTCAACATCGTGCGGGCCTACCTGGAAAGGGAGGGCTATCAGGTGCTGGCTGCCCACGACGGCCGCACCGCCCTGGAGCTGGCCCGGCAGCAGTCCCCCGACCTGATTGTCCTCGACCTGATGCTCCCCGAGGTATCCGGCTGGGACGTCTGCCGTACCCTGCGCCAGACCTCCAGCGTGCCCATCATCATGCTCACCGCCCGCGACGAGGACACCGATAAGATTGTGGGGCTGGAGCTGGGGGCGGACGACTACCTGACCAAGCCCTTCAACCCCAAGGAGCTGGTCTCCCGGGTGAGGGCGGTGCTGCGGCGGAGCGGCGGAGCGGCCGCCCCGGCCACGGGCAAGCTGGCGGTGGGGGCGCTCCACCTTGACGTTGACCGGCGGCAGGTGAGCCGCAGCGGCCAGCCGGTAACGCTGACCCCCCTGGAGTTCGAGCTGCTGCGGGTGCTGGCCGAGCACCCCGGCCGCGTCTTTAGCCGCCTGCAGCTGCTGGACCGGCTGCAGGGGGACGCCTACGAGGGCTACGAGCGCACCATCGACAGCCACATCAAGAACCTGCGCCAGAAGATCGAGACCGACCTCAGGAAACCGCAGCAGCTCATCACGGTCTACGGCGTGGGCTACAAGCTGGAGGCCGGCCCCGGTGCGTAGCCTGAGCTGGAAGCTGGGCGGGGCCCTGCTGCTGATTGTGGTCATATCGGTGGGGCTGATGTTCTACCTGACCGACCTGGGCACCACCCGGGAGTTCAACCAGTACGTGGCCCACGGCAACGCCATGTACCTCCAGATGGCCTCGGACAGCCTGGGGCAGCACTACGCCGAGGAGGGGAGCTGGTCGGCGGTGCAGGGGGTGCTGACCGACCTGACCCAGTCCCCCGGTGACCGGCTGGTACTGGCCGACAGCTCCGGCACCATCGTGGGGGATACCGGCAACCAGTGGCTGGGCCGGAGCGCCCCTGAGGTGGGCCTGACCGGCGGCACCCCGGTCACCGCCGCCGGCCGTGAGGTGGGCGAGCTGTACCTGGTTTCCTCCGGCCCCGGCAGTGGCATGGGCCACATGATGGGGAGAATGATGGGTGGTGACAGCACGCCCCCCACCGCTACCGCCGAGCAGGACTTCCTTGACCGCACCCGCACCAACCTCTGGCTGGCCGGGCTGATTGCCGCCGCCATCGCCCTGGTGCTGGGGCTGGTCATCACCCGCCAGATTACCCGGCCCATCCGCGCCCTCACCGAGGGGGCCCGCCACCTGGCCCGGGGCGAGATGGAGCACCGGGTAAACGTCAGCTCCCGGGACGAGATTGGCCAGCTAGCCCGCTCCTTCAACATCATGGCCGATAACCTTCACCAGGGGGAGATAACCCGGCGGCAGCTCATCGCCGACGTGGCCCACGAGCTGCGCACCCCGCTCTCGGTCAT
>JAZDIY010000188.1:0-6138 GCA_043804445.1 Chloroflexota bacterium
GACGCGCCCGGTGCTGTCGCTGATGCCGGCGATATTGGCCGTGGAGCCGCTGGGGTTATCGGGGTAGCCGGCCTGGCGGTCTCCCCGCTGGTCGGTGTAGTAGAGCACCACGTTGAGGCGGGCCAGGTCTTCGGGGGCCACTACCACCTTCCCCTCCCCGTTAGCCACCGGCAGCTCCAGCCGCTCTATCCCCCGGGTGAAGACGCAGGGGCTGTCCGGGTTGACCGCCAGGTATACCCAGCGGCACTCGAAGCGCCCGGAGTCGTTGCCGGAGAGGGTAACGGCCGGGGCCTGGGGGGCGTTCGGCTCGGGCAGGATGTCGGCCTTCACCAGCACCTGCAGGCCGTTGCAGATGCCCAGTATGAGCCCCCCCCGTTCGAAGAACCGCCGGATGTCCTCGCCCAGGCTCAGCTTCAGCTCGTTGGCCAGTATCTTGCCCGCCCCCAGGTCGTCGCCGTAGCTGAAGCCGCCGGGCACCACCATTATCTGGTAGTCGGCCAGCTTGTCCTCCCGGCGCACCAGCCGGTTGACGTGGGCTACCGTCACCACCGCCCCGGCCTTCTCGAAGGCGTAGGCCGTCTCCAGGTCGCAGTTGGTGCCCGGGCCCCGCAGTATCAGCGTTCTGGCCTTACTCATCATGCCTACCAGTCCAGCGGCCGCTGCCAGGCCGCCTTCAGCTCGTTGATGGCTTCGTCCACCACCTTTTTACCGTCCCGGCCGTATATCGCCAGCCTGTCGCCGTCGCTAACCTCACCGATGGCGGCGCATCTGGCGCCGGCCATGGCCTTTTCAAACTCGGCCCGGTCCGCCGGGGCCACCGCCACCAGGAAGCGGCTGTTGGACTCGGCGAAGAGGATAAAGTCATCGCGCTCTACCGGCCCGCCGAGGGGCACTGCTTTCAGGCGGACGGTGGCCCCCAGGCCGCCAGCGAAGGCCATCTCGGCCACCGCCACGCCCAGCCCGCCCTCGCTGCAGTCGTGGCAGGCCCGCACCAGCCCCCGGGCGGTAGCCCGGCTCAGGGCCTGCATCAGGGCGCCGGCCTCTTTTGGCCTCACCCGGGGGACGCTGTTGCCCACCGCGCCGTGGGCACGGTAATACTCCGAGCCGCCCAGCTCCTGCCAGGTGGCCCCGGCCAGGTAAATCAGGTCGCCCGCCGTTTTGAAGTCCATGCTCACCGCCCGCCTGACATCGGCCATGACGCCGATGGCCGAGATGAGCAGGCTGTGGGGGATGGCGATGGTCCGGCCGCCGGTGGCGAACTCGTTGTTCAGGCTGTCCTTGCCGGAGATGAAAGGGGTGCCGTAGGCCACCGCCATGTCGTAGCAGGCCTGGGCGGCCCTGACCAGGGCCCCCAGCATCTCGGGGCGGCGGGTGTTGCCCCAGCAGAAGTTGTCCAGCAGGGCCACCCGCTCCAGGTCGCCGCCCACGGCGATAATCTGCCGCAGGGCCTCGTCGATGGCCGAGGCGGCCATCCAGTAGGGGTCGATGTCGCCGTAGCCGGGGTTGATGCCGTTGGCCACGATGACCCCCCGGTCGGAGTCCAGCACCGGCCGGATGATGGCGGCGTCGCCGGGGCCGTCGCTGTCCCGGCCCACCAGGGGCTTGAGCACGCTGCCGCCCTGCACCTCGTGGTCGTACTGGCGGATGACCCACGCCTTGCTGCAGGTGTTCCAGGCCCCCAGCAGCCGTTTCAGGGCCGGCCCCAGGTCGGCGGGTGGGGGGAAGTCCGGCTCGGGGTGCCGGGGCGGCTGCCAGACCGCCTCGGCCACCAGCTGGGGGCGGCCCTCGTGCAGGAAGGCCATCGCCAGGTCGCACACCAAATTTTCCCGGTAGAAGAGCCGCAGCCGCCGGTCATCGGTGAACTCGCCGAGGACGGTGGCCTCCACGTCCTCGCTGGCGAAGAGGGCCAGCAGCTCGGCCTCTTTATCGGGAGGCACCGCCAGTATCATCCGCTCCTGGGACTCGGAGACCCAGATTTCGGCGTAGGTCAGCCCGGCGTACTTCAGGGGCACCCGCTCCAGGTGGACGCGGGCCCCGGTCTCGGCGGCCATCTCCCCCACTGCTGACGAAAGGCCCCCGCCGCCGCAGTCGGTGATGCGGCGGTAGAGCCGGCGGTCGCGGGCCTTAAGCAGCACGTCCATCATCTTCTTCTCCACGATGGGGTTGCCGATCTGCACCGAGGTGGTGGAGACGGCGGTGGAGGTCTCGGTGAGCTCGGCCGAGGCGAAGGTGACGCCGTGGATGCCGTCACGCCCGGTCTTACCGCCTACCAGCACACTCCGGTCGCCGGGCTGCTGCTGTCCCCGGGCTGACATCTCCCGGGGCATCAGCCCCAGCGTGCCGCAGTAGACCAGCGGGTTGCCCAGGTAGCGCTCGTCGAAGAGCACCGCCCCGTTCAGGGTGGGGATGCCCATGCGGTTGCCGTAGTCGGCCACCCCGGCCCGCACCCCCTTGAAGAGTCGGCGGGGGTGCAGCACCCCGGGGGGCAGCTGCTGGTAGGGGAAGTCGGGCGGGGCGAAGCAGAAAACATCGGTGTTCAGTATCGGTTTGGCCCCCAGGCCGGTGCCCAGCGGGTCGCGGATGACGCCGCCGATGCCGGTGGCCGCCCCGCCGTAGGGCTCCACCGCCGAGGGGTGGTTGTGCGTCTCTACCTTGAAGCACAGGGCGTGGCGCCCGTCGAAGTCAATCACCCCGGCGTTGTCCTCGAAGACGGAGAGGCACCAGGGCTTGTCCATCTCCCGGGTGGCCCGGATGATGGTGCTCTTCATTAAATTGTCGATAGTGGTGCCGTTGAAACTGATGCGGCCCTTGAAGGTCTTGTGCACGCAGTGCTCGGACCAGGTCTGGGCCAGGGTCTCGATCTCGGCGTCGCTGGGGTTGCGCCCCTCCCGGCGGAAGTAGCTGACAATAGCCTGGAACTCGTCGTCGGTGAAGTCGAACTCGCCGCGGAGCCGGGCAATCTCGTCCGGGGTGGCCTCCAGTAGCGCCAGCGGCTTCAGGGCGAAGCGGTACTCCGGGTTTTCCGGGAAGCCGGCCGGTTCCTGCTCCACGACGTGCTGGATAATCGGGTTCACCAGCAGCTGGCTGTTTATCGTCTCCAGCTGGGGGCCGGTAAGCGGGCCGGTGATGAGGTAGCGCCGGGCGGTGCGGACGGCCCTGACGCCGGTCACCCCCAGGTCGCCGATGGCCTTGAGGATGCTGTCCTCCACCGGGTCGGTCACCCCGGGGTTGTAGGCCACCTCCACGGTATGGGTCGGTAAGCCGTCCTCGGCCGGTGCCGGTGCCGGCTGGTCCCCGATGATGGGTGGGGTGGACCAGCGGTAACTCTGGGTTACCGGGTCGGCCAGCAGCTGGCGGCAGACCAGGTCCAGCGCGTCGGCGGAGAGGTCGGCGTCCAGCCAGTAGATGTCCACCACCCGCACCCCGGTGACGGTGGTGATGCCCAGGTCGTGGATGTCCCGCACCAGGCCGTTGCCCCGGGCGTCCGGCAGGTGGGCCTTCAGGTATACCTCGACGCTATGCAACGGCGTCCCTCACGGCTGCTTGAGCCCCTCGAAGATGCGGTACATGTTCTGGTAGGCCAGGTTGAAGTCGGGGTCTTTCCCGGCCAGCCGGGCCTTGAGGTCGGTCAGGCGGCGGGCGAAGCCCGCCTGGTCGGCGCCGGCCACCAGGTCGGCCCAGGCCCCGGCCGTCTCCTGGAACCGCTTTTCCAGCCGGGCCATGTTGGGCAGGCTCATCTGGAGCGAGGCGTAGAAGGCCGGCTCCTGGGAGACCACCCCCTCGGCCAGGGCCAGCAGCAGCTTGTAGGAGCTGCCGCTGATGGACTGGCTCTCCTGCAGGTGGTCAAGCTCAAGCAGGGTGTCGGCGGCGACGATGGCCACGAAGTGGGACAGCCCCAGCACCACGGCCATGGTCTGGTCGTGCTCTTCAGGGGTCATCAGCGTGGCGCTGGCCTGCCGCTCGGCCAGGTACCGGCTGACTTTCCCGGCCAGCTCGGCCTCGGCCGGGCCGGTGGGCGTCAGGATGAAGTTCTGGTGGGCCAGGCCCCGGGCCCCGGGGCCGAACATGGGGTGTACCCCCAGCACCGTGCCGGCCTTAATGTGGCGGTGCAGCGCCTCCAGTGGGGAGACCTTGACCGAGGTGATATCGATGATGGCCTGCCCGGCCCGGGTGTGGGGCCCCAGCTGCCGGGCCACCTCTGCCACGCTGTCGATGGGTACTGAGATTACCACGGCATCGGCCCCCTCCACCGCCTCGGACAGGGGGGCGGCGGCCACCCCCAGCTCCCGGCTGGCCTCGCGCAGGCGGGCCTGGTCCCGGCCGGTGATGACCACCTCCTGGCCGTCCTGCCGCAGAAAGCGGGCCAGCCACTGGCCCATCTGCCCCGAGCCGCCGATGATGGCTATTCTCAAACGCTTAACCTCTGGTGACTATCCGGCCCTGGGGTACGAGCCCAGCACCTTGACGAAGATGGTGGTCTTTTCCAGGTTTTCCAGGGCCTCCTGGAACCGGGGCTCTTCGCGGTGACCTTCCAGGTCCACGTAGAAGTTGTACTCCCAGGGCTTTAAGCGGGTGGGCCGGGACTCGATTTTGGTCAGGTTGATGCTGCGGTCGGCCAGCCCCCGGAGCGACTGGTACAGGGCCCCGGGCTGGTGCCTCACCGAGAAGACGATAGAGGTCTTGTCATTGCCGGTGGGCGGGGAGTCCGTCTGGGCCAGGACGAAGAAGCGGGTGATGTTGTGGTTATTGTCCTCAATCTCCCGGGCCAGGATTTTCATGCCGTAAATCTCGGCGGCGCGGGCCCCGGCCACGGCGGCGCGGTCGGCCTTGCCCTTCTCCATGATGATTTTGACACTGCCCGCCGTATCGTAGGTGGGGATGAGCTCGGCGCCCAGCTGCCGCAGGTAGTTCTGGCACTGTCCCAGGGCCTGCGGGTGGGAGTAGATTTTGCGGATGGCGTCCAGCCGGGCCTCGGGCAGGCCGATGAGGCAGTGGCTGACGCGGAGCAGGATTTCGCCGCAGACCTTGAGGTTGGAGTCCAGGAGCCGGTCGTAGGAGCGGGTGATGCTGCCCTCCAGCGAGTTCTCCACCGGCACCACGCCGAACTCCGCCGCCTGCTTTTCCACCGCCTCAAAGACGTTGTCGATGCTCTCGCGGGGCAGGGTCTGGATGCTCGTCCCGAAGAACTGGAGGGCGGCCTCCTCGCTGTAGGCCCCCCTCTCGCCCTGGAAGGCCACGCTGACCCCCTGTATCCGCTTGCAGGCCAGGATGATGCGCTGGTAGATGGCGGCGATGTCATCCGGGCTGATTTTCTCGGCCTGGGCCAGGCTGGTGATGTGCTCCAGCACCAGCTTCTCCCGCTCGTTGTCGTTGACCGGCTTGCCCTGCTGTTTCTTCTGCTGGCCGATGGCCTCGGCCACCTTTATCCGTTGGCTGATGTCCGCCACGATGTGGGCGTCCAGCTCGTCTATCCGGTCTCTGAGCTCGTCCATCTTCATTTGATTACCCTCGGTATCAGCCCCGCCCTCAGGGCCAGGTCAGCCAGGGTGAGGGCCATCATTGATTCTACAACAGCCACCGCCCGGGGCACAATACAGACGTCGTGCCGGCCCCCCACGGTGAGGCGGGCGTCCTGCCCGGTGCGGAGGTCAACCGTGGCCTGCTCCCGGCCGATGGAGGCGGTGGGCTTGACCGCCACCCGCACCACCAGCGGCATGCCGTCGCTGATGCCGCCCAGTATGCCGCCGGCGTTATTGCTGGTGGTGGTTATTTTACCATGGCTGATGGTGAAAGGGTCGTTGTTCTCCGAGCCCTTTTTACCGGCGGCCCCGAAACCGGTGCCGAACTCTACCCCCTTGACCGCCGGGATGGCGAAGAGGGCTTTGGCCAGCTCTCCCTCCAGGGTGCCGAAGACCGGCTCCCCCAGGCCGGGGGGCACGTCCCAGGCCAGCCCCTCCACGATGCCGCCCAGGCTGTCCTGCTCGTCCTTGACCTGGCCGATGAGCCGGGCCATGGCCTCGGCGGCTTTGGGATCGGCGCAGCGCACCGGGTTCTTGAGGGGGTTCTCCCGGATGGCCGCCCGGTCCTGCGGCCCGGCGGTAATGTCGCCGATGCGGATAGTGTGGGCGGCCACCTCCA
>JAZDIY010000189.1:0-4730 GCA_043804445.1 Chloroflexota bacterium
GTTTGAGCTGGGCGCTTAGTAGCGAAGCTGATGGGTACGGTCAAGTACAAGCGGGTCTTACTCAAGCTCAGTGGCGAGGCATTCAGTGGTGGCAAAGAGTACGGTATCGATGCGGCCACCCTGGATAAGGTAGCCAATCAGATTAAACAGGTGATAGCCATGGGGGTGGAGGTGGCCATCGTGGTGGGGGGGGGTAACATCTGGCGGGGGGCTAAGGCAGAACAGAACGGCATGGACCGGGTCACCGCGGACTATGCCGGCATGCTGGCTACGGTGATTGATGCCCTGGCCCTGCAGGATGCCCTGGAGAGGGCCGACGTCACCACCCGTACGCTATCAGCGATAACCATTCAGCAGGTCGCCGAGCCATATATCCGGCGCCGGGCCATCCGCCACCTGGAGAAGGGCCGGGCGGTCATCTTTGCCGCCGGTACCGGCAACCCCTACATGACCACGGATACCGCCGCCGCCCTGCGTGCCATTGAGATTGAGGCTGAGGTCCTGCTGATGACCAAGAATAACGTTGACGGCATCTACAGCGCCGACCCTAAGAAGAACCGGAACGCCAAGAAGTTCGATAAGCTTACCTACCTCAAGGCCCTGAACCTGCGCTTGGCCGTGATGGATGCCACCGCCCTGTCCCTGTGCCTGGAAAACCAACTGCCCATCATCGTTTTTGACCTGCAGACCCCCGACAGCCTGCAACGGGCCGTCACCGGGGAGGCTATTGGTACTCTGGTATCAGGTGGTGATGACGATGATTAATGAGATTTTGCAGAAAACCGAAGAGAAGATGAAGGCCTCGGCGGAGATACTTAAGAAGGACCTGGCCACTATCCGCACCGGGCACGCTGCCCCCAGCCTGGTGGAACATATCAAGGTGGATTATGCCGGCGTGCCCACGGCCCTGAACCAGCTGGCGGGTATTTCTGCCCCCGGAGCCAAACAGCTGGTCATTCAGCCGTGGGACCAGAGCAGCGTGGCTAACATCGAAAAGGCCATCCTGAAATCTGACCTCGGGCTGACGCCGGCTAATGACGGCCGCGTTATCCGTCTTAACATTCCCCCCCTGACCGAGGAGCGGCGCCAGGAGCTCATCAGGGTGGTGCGCAAGCGCGTTGAGGACAAAAAGATAGTGATACGCAACCTCCGGCGTGAGGCGATGGACGAGCTCAGGAAAGCCGAGAAAGACAAGGTAATATCTCAGGACGACCAGAAGCGGGCCCTGGAACGGCTGCAGAAAATCACCGACAGCTTTGTCGCCGATACCGACCAGATTGGGCGGGATAAGGAAGCCGAGCTTACCGAGGTCTAATCACCAGTGGCTAAACGGCGGCCCGCCTCACCACTGCCATCCCAACAGCAGCGTCTTCCGGGGCACGTTGCCATTATTATGGACGGTAACGGACGGTGGGCAGAACAGCGGGGACTGCCCCGCTTTGAGGGGCACCGGGCCGGGGTGGACAACATCAACCCCATCATCAGCTATCTCAACGAGCTCCGGGTCAGCTGTGTCACCCTGTACGGCTTTTCCACGGAGAACTGGAGCCGCCCTCCGGATGAGGTTAATACCCTGCTCCAGCTGCTGGAAGAGACCCTGAACCGGGAGATTGACGGCCTGCACCGCCAGGGGGTTCGCTTCCGCCATCTGGGCCGGAGCGAAGAGCTGCCCGCCCCGGTGCAGCGGACCATGAGCCGGGCGGTGGCGATGACCAAGGACAATCCGGGGATGACGCTTAATCTGGCCTTTAACTACGGCGGGCGCCGGGAAATCCTGGACGCGGTACGCCGCCTCATCGCTGACGGCATCCCGCCACAGGACATCGACGAGCCGTTATTCAGCCGGTATCTTTATACCGGCGGCCTGCCCGATGTTGACCTGGTTATCCGTACCGGTGGTGAGTTCCGCACCAGCAACTTCCTTATCTGGCAGGTGGCCTACAGCGAGTATTACTTCACCGGAGTGCTCTGGCCTGATTTTGGCCGGGAAGAGATGGAGCGGGCGCTGGCGGCCTATGCCCGGCGGCAGCGGCGCTTCGGTCAGGTGTTGGCGCCAGACTTTAACACCCTCTGATAAAAGGATAGACCAGCCCGGGCTTGGCGGCGATTATGCTCAAACAGAGAATCATAACGGCGCTGTGGGGCCTGCCCCTCCTCATCGTTGCCGTCTGGTTTGACCGGCCCTGGCCGTGGTTTACCATACTGCTGGCCGGAGGCGGGCTGCTGGCGGTCTACGAGTTCTACCGCCTGGTCAATACCACCCAGATACCTCCCCTCACCGTCCTGGGACTGGTCTTTACCCTGCTGTTTATCGTCAGCCCTCATTTCGGGGACAGGCTGACCCCATCGCTACTGCTGTCTCTGGCGGTGATAGTCCCCCTGGTCTGGCTGCTCGGGCGCCCGCAGCGGGCAGGGGTCTTTATCGGCTGGGCCTGGACGGTGGGCGGTATCTTTTACGTGGGCGGGCTGCTGCGCTACCTGGTCCTGTTGCGGGGTCTGGATGACGGCCGGAACTGGCTATTACTGGCCCTGCTGGCCACCATTGCCTCGGATAGCACCGCTTTCTTCGTGGGGAGGGCCCTGGGCAGACACCACCTGGCCCCCCGCATCAGCCCCGCCAAGACCTGGGAGGGGGCGGTGGGTGGTGTGCTGGGTGCGGTGCTGGTCAGCCTGCTCTTCCGGTTGCCCACCCTTTTTTACCTGCCCCTCAGCTACGGACAGGCCCTGCTGCTGGGCCTACTGGTCAGTATCTTTGCCCAGGTGGGAGACCTGGTGGAGTCACTGCTGAAAAGACAGACGGGCGTCAAGGACTCGGGGCGGCTGGTGCCCGGCCACGGTGGTATCCTGGACCGCATCGACGGCCTTATTTTTGCCGGTGTTTTGGTATATTATTATGGGCTGGCCTATCAGGCCGGCTGGCTGAACTGGCTGTAGCCCGCTAGCCGCCGGGGACACAGGGCAGCAGCTGTACCTTGTCCCCGTCCGCCAGGCGGGCCGGTAGCCCGCCGACCATCTCCAGAAACTTGCCGTTCACGATGACCACGATGTCGCCGTACAGTTGCTGGCGAGAGACATCAATGATGGTGTTGGGCAGGGCAGGATAGCGGCTGGCCAGTTGATGGACCAGGTCAGTAAAGGTGGCCCCGGTCTCCAGTGATTCCTGAAAGGTAACGGAGCTCCTGGCTTCGCCGAAGGTGTTGTCCGGCCAGGCACAGAAGGTGACCTCCACCTGAATCGCTGATGTCTTCGGTTCGGTCTCTTTTACCACGGGCCTTCCCATCTTATGTCAAGCACCGCCCTGTCTCCGTAGCTATATCAGCTGGCGATGCGGTCACTCGCCGGGGGGGTATCGAGGAAAGGTTACATCATTGGTTTCCCGCTGTCAAGGCGGGTGTAGTGGCCGCCGGTGGTTGACAATCCCGCCAATAAAAGATAGAGTGGAATCCTGACCGGCAGAAAGAGGAGGTAATTGATATGGCCGAGAAGAAGGTTATCCTCTATTCTACACCGACCTGACCCTACTGCAAGCAGGCGAAAGAGTATCTTTCGCGGAAAGGGATTGCTTACACCGATTATGACGTGGCCTCAGACCGGGCGAAGGCCAAAGAGATGATTGACAAGTCGGGGCAGATGGGGGTGCCCGTCATCTTCGTAGGTGACCAGATGGTCATCGGCTTTAATCGGGCCGAGCTGGACCGTTTGCTGGCTTAGCGGCGGTGATTACCCTGCTGGCCGGCTGGCTTCGATGATTTCCGGGTTTTAATACAGGACAGGTATGAAGGCAGGTATCCTGGAGGGACGGGAAAAGCTGACGGTACGGGAGGTGCCTGACCCCGAGATGACGGAGGGGTCGGTTGTGGTTAAAGTGAAGGCGTGCTCTATCTGCAGCACCGACCTGAGAATCTACCACTACGGACATGCCAAGGTCAAGCTCCCCCAGATTCTGGGACACGAGATTGCCGGTGAGGTGGCGGCGGTGAGTGGCAGCAACACCGGCTACCGGCTGGGGGAACGGGTGGCGGTGACCCCCCGGATGAACTGTGGCCACTGCTTTTACTGCCGGCGGGAACAGCCGGTTTACTGCCAGAACAACCTTACCTTTGGTTATCAGCTGCCGGGAGGCTATGCGGAGTACCTGCTGGTACCGCCGCACGGGGTTGAGCTGGGGGTGCTCAACCGCTTTGCCGACACGCTCAGCTTCGCCGAGGCCGCCCTGGCCGAACCGCTGTCCTGCTGTCTGAGGGCCCAGCGGAACTCCGGTGTCAGTCCGGGGGATACGGTAGTGGTCATCGGTGGCGGGCCAATAGGCGTCATGCACTGCCGTCTGGCCCGCTTAAACCAGGCGGGCCAGGTGCTCCTGGTGGAACGGGAGACCAGGCGCCTCAAGGGGGTCAACCTTGACGCCGTGGATAGTTTAGTGGACGCGGCCCGGGGTAATCCCGCCGCCGAGATAGCCACTCGCACCGGGGACCGGGGAGCGGAGGTGGTGAGGGTGGCCTGCTCCTCGCGGCAGGCCCAGACCGAGGCTTTTACCTACGCCGGTAGAGGTGGCCGGATTAACTTTTTCGGCGGGCTGCCACCTGGGGAGGCCAACCTTAGCCTGGACAGCAACCTGATACACTACCGCGAGGTCTCCGTGCTGGGGGCCCACGGTTCGGCCGTTTCGGATAACCGGGAGGCCCTGGAGCTGCTTAGCGGGAAGCGCCTGGAGGTGAGTGACCTGGTCACCG
>JAZDIY010000190.1:0-2405 GCA_043804445.1 Chloroflexota bacterium
CCCAGAAGGGCATCTGGCGGCCCAGCCCCAGGCTTATCGCCTGCGGGCTGCCGCCGCCGTCAACCAGGATGTCCTGGTGGGCGGGGGTCTGAATCAGGATGGCGTCACCCTGACCGACATCGATGAAGCTCAGGTGGAGCCGGTCGTCGGGCATGGTGGCGGCCGTGGCGGTGACCAGGACGGCGGCGGCCAGCAGCGGGGGAAGCGCCCATTTCAGGGGCAGCCGGGAGACCGGGCGGGTGAGGTTGCCGGCGCCGCTGCCGATACCGGCGGTGAGCTGGCGGGTCAGCCGGCCGGCCTGCCGCCAGTGGTAGCCCAGCCCGAGGGCCAGGGCCAGTCCCGCATAGTAGGCCCAGAGCAGCATGGGGCTGACCGAGGTGACCTCCAGGGAGGACAGGGGGAGGGCGGCCAGGCCGTTGACCACCAGCTGGAGATAGGCCAGGCACAGCCAGGCCAGCCAACCGACGACCTGGGCGGCGGGCAGGGCCACCAGGCCGATAGCCCCGGTCAGGGCCCCGGTGACGATGATGCCGGGCAGGGCGGGCAGGGCCAGAAAGGTAGCCAGCGGGCCGACCAGGGAGACCACGCCGAAGTAGTCGGCCACCAGTGGCCAGACGGCGATGACGGCCCCCAGGGTGACGCTGAGGCTGTCGGTGGCGAAGCGGGCCGCCGGCACCAGCGCCCCCTCGTTGCCCAGGACGGCGCTGACCAGTCGGCGGCCCCGGGCCATCAGGGGCGGGGCGATGAAAATCAGCCCGGCCATGGCCAGGAAGCTCATCTGGAAGGAGACGGCCCACAGCACCGGGGGGTTGAGGCCGACCATCACCGCTGCGGCGAAGGCCAGGGCGGTGGTGGCCCGGCGGGGCCGCCCGGCGAGCTCGGCGGCCAGGAACATGGTAGCCATGATGGCGGCCCGCACCACCGGCGGGTGCAGGCCGGTGATGACGGCATAGAGCCAGATGGCCCCCAGGGTCAGCCAGACGTAGAGGTAGTGCCGCCGCCCCAGCAGCCAGAGGCCCAGGCTGAGCATGATGCCGGCCAGGATACCGAGGTGGAGCCCGGAGATGGCCAGGAGGTGCGCCGTGCCGGTGCGGGAGAAACTGGTCTGGAGGGTGTTGGGGATGTTGCCCCTTATCCCCAGCACCATACCCTGGGCCAGGGCGGCCGCCGGCTCGGGCAGTACCGAGGCCAGGGCCAGCCCCAGGCGCTCTCTAAGCCGGTAAAGCCAGGCCAGCGGCCGGGAGCCGCCGCCAGTGCCCAAAAGGGTGACGCCGGGGTAGTACATGGTGGCTGATATGCCCTGGCGGGCCAGGTAGGCGGCGTAGTCAAAACCCCCGAGGAGGGGTGGCGTCTGAAGTTCCCCGGTGACCCGGATGGTGTCACCGTAGTGGTAGGCAGGGTAGCGGGGTACGACGAGCAGGGCCGTCCCGGATACCGGGCGGGGCTGGCCGTCGCGTATTATCTCGGTAGTGGCGAGCTGAAATTGGACGGTGTTGTCCCCCACCTCGGGGTTGTCGGCCACCGTGCCGGTGACGGTCACCGTGCCCTGGTCGCGGTAGTACTGGAGCCAGTCCGGGGTGGCGGGGGGCAGGCTGGAGGTGAAGCGGGCGGCCCCGCCGAGGAAGGCCAGCAGGCACAGGCTGGCCAGGACTATCCGCCGGCGGTGCTTGCCGAAAAAGAGGAGGGGGAGGGGAATCAGGCCGGCGAGGATGAGGGCCACCGGCAGGTCAAGCGGCGACCCCAGCCAGATACCGGCCACCCAGGCCCCGCTGAGATAGATCAGCATCGCGCCTCCGTTCTCGCCGTCAGTCAGCCACGGTAATCAGGGACTTGATGTCCTGGTAGGTATCCGGGCCGATGCCGGGCACCTGCGTCAGCTCTTCGGTGCTGCGGAAGGGGCCGTGGCGCTGGCGGTAGTCCACGATGGCCCGGGCCCGCTCCGGGCCGATGCCGGGCAGGGCTTCCAGCAGCCAGGGTTCCGCCCGGTTGAGGTCCACCTTTTGGGGGGTATCGGCCTCGCCGGCGGCGGGCAGGTAGAGCCGGAGGTGCCCCAGGTCGGCGTTATCGGTGGTGCCGCCGGCGGCCTGGAGCAGGCCGGCCAGGCTGTCAGCGGGCGTTAGCGGGTAAAAGCCGGGGCTGCGCACGGCCCCGCCGAGGTAAATCCCCGCCGGTGGCGGCGGTGCCGCGGTTTCGGTGGGCCGGATCTCGACCGGCTGGTGCCGGCCGAGGCGTGCCCAGATTACCAGGCTGCCGGTAACGATGATGGCTACCAGCAGGATGATGAGCGCTGTCCCGTACCGGTTGGGGCCGCTTGCCGTCATAAAACTTCCCGGGTGCCGGGGCGTTGCTTTACTGGCCGCGCAGAGCGGCCCGCAACGCCTCTTCCGTCTCCGGGCTGGTCACCG
>JAZDIY010000191.1:0-5047 GCA_043804445.1 Chloroflexota bacterium
GGGGAAAACGTGGATACGGGCGAAGCCCGTCTGGCGGCAGAAGTCAAAGCTCTCCTCAAACTCGGCCGCCGTCTCGCCGGGGAAACCCACGATGACATCGGTGGTGACGGCCACCTCCGACAGCCGCGAGCCGATGAAGGCCACCGCCCGCCGGTAGTCCCCGGCGGTATAAGACCGCTGCATGCGCCCCAGCACGCCGTCACTACCGCTCTGCAGGGAGAGGTGAAAGTGGCGGCAGAGCCGGCCGTCATCCCAGAGCCCCAGCAGCCCCGTGGTAATCTCGCCGGGCTGGAGGGAGGACAGCCGCAGCCGCACCACCCCGGTCTCGGCCAGGATACGCTCCAGCAGGCCCTTAAGGTCAAGCCCTTCATGCTGATAGGCGCCAATCTCGGTGCCGGTGAGCACCACCTCCCTGGCCCCCTCCGCCAGCCGCTCTTTCACCTCGGCGAGAACCTCGTCAGGGGGCAGGCTCGCTTCGGCACCCCGCACCAGGGGCACGATGCAGTAGGTACAGTAGCGAGTGCAGCCGTCCTGTACCCTGACCATGGCCCGGTTCCGCCGGCCGGCCCCGTCGGCCGGTGCGGACGGCCCGTCCAGCCAGCCGTTGGCCTCCAGCAGCCGCAGCAGGTGGGGCTTATCGGCGTTGCCCACCACCAGCCCCACCCCCTCGATAGCGGCCAGCTCCCCCGGGGCGCGCTGGGCATAGCAGCCGGTGGCGATGAGCCGGGCGCGGGGGTGGCGGCGGCGGGCCAGCCGCAGCAGGTGGCGGGACTTGGCGTCAGCGGTGCCGGTCACCGTGCAGGTGTTGAGCAGGTAGATATCCGCCCCGGCGTCAGGGGCCACCAGCTCGCAGCCGGCCCCGGCCAGCTGGCGGGCCAGCCGCTCGGTCTCGGCCTGGTTGAGCTTGCAGCCCAGGGTCTCCAGGGCTACCCGGGGGCGGTGAGGGGAGCCCGTCATCGGTTTTGCTTGCTTGATGGGGTCTATCTCCACAAGGCAATTATAGTTTGCCCCTTCCGGGGCGGTCAAACAGATAGGGCAACCTCACCCCCTTTATCCCCCTCTCCTTCCCTCCTCCCAGCTTGCCGGTTAGCGGGGATTTGTGTGATAATGGTTAATATGCTTAACGAAAACAACCGGGTAGTGATCACCGGTATCGGTATGGTCTGCCCCCTGGGCCTGAGCGCCGCCGAGACCTGGCAGGCCCTCATCGCCGGCAAGTCCGGTATTGACTACATCACCCTCTTTGACGCCGAACCCTGCAAGACCAAGATTGCCGGCGAGGTGAAAGGCTTTGAGCCCACCGACTACCTCAGCCGCAAGGACGCCCGCCACATTGACCGCTTCGCCCAGCTGGCGGTGGCCGCCAGCCGCCTGGCCCAAGAAGACGCCCGGCTTACCATTGACGCCCTCAACCAGAACGAGGTGGGCGTCATGGTGGGCAGCGGCATCGGCGGGCTGATTACCCTGTACGAGCAGATGAAGGTGCTCCAGGAAAAGGGGCCGGACCGCATCAGCCCCTTCATGGTGCCCATGATGATTGCCGATATGGCCTCCGCCCAGGTCTCCATCACCCTGGGGGCCAAGGGGCCCAATTTCTGCACCACCTCCGCCTGCTCCAGCGGCTCCGACGCCATCGGCTCCGCCTACGAGATTATCCGCCGCGGTGACGCCCAGGCCGTCATCACCGGCGGCAGCGAGGCCATCATCACCCCCATCGGCATCGCCGCCTTCAACGCCTGCCAGGCCCTCTCCACCCGCAACAGCCAGCCGCAGCTGGCTTCCCGCCCCTTTGACGCCGAGCGTGACGGCTTCGTCATCGGCGAGGGGTCCGGCATCCTCATTCTGGAAAACCTGGACTCGGCCCGGAAACGGGGGGCCCGTATTCTGGCCGAACTCATCGGCTACGGGGCCTCCAGCGACGCCTACCACATCACCCAGCCGGCGGAGGATGGCGGGGGGGCCATCCGGGCGATGCGGATGGTGCTGCGCAAGTCCCGGATTAGCCCCGACGAGGTTGATTACATCAACGCCCACGGCACCTCCACCCCCCTGAACGACAAGGTGGAGACCCTGGCCGTCAAGGCCGTCTTCGGTGACCGCGCCTACCGCATCCCGATGAGCTCCACCAAATCAATGACGGGGCACCTCATCGGCGGGGCCGGGGCCATCGAGGCCGCCATCTGCGTCATGGCCATCCAGGAAGGGGTGGTACCGCCCACCATCAACCTCACCCACCCCGACCCGGAGTGTGACCTGGACTATGTCCCCAATACCGCCCGCCGGGTGCCGGTGACCACGGCCCTGTCCAACTCCTTCGGCTTCGGCGGTCATAACTCGGTGCTGGCCTTCCGCAAATACCGTGAGGTATGAGTTTGAGCCATAGCCGCTGGAACCTCTGCCCCCCCGTTCCCGAAGCAATTCTGACGGCCGCTCCTGACCTCCCCCCCTTCATCGTCCAGCTCCTCTACAACCGCGGTATTACCGAACTGGCCGACCTGCCCGCCTTCCTGGCCGCCGACCGGAGCCTGTCGGCCGACCCGTTCCGGCTGCCGGACATGGACCGGGCGGTGGGCCGTCTCTACCGGGCCCTGCTCTCGGGGGAGACCATGGCCGTCTACGGTGACTATGATGTGGACGGCGTCACCGGGACCGCCCTGCTGGTCAAGGGGCTGACCGCCCTCGGCGGCAAGGTCATCCCCTACATCCCCCACCGCCTCACCGAGGGCTACGGGCTGAAGGTGGCCGCCCTGGAGAAGCTCAAACGCCAGGGGGCCAGCCTGGTGATTACCGTTGACTGCGGTATCACCGCCATCGCCGAGGCGCAAAAGGCCCGGCGGCTGGGGCTGGACATGGTGATTACCGACCACCACACCCCCCTGGCCGACCTGCCGGTGGCCACGGCCGTGGTCAACCCCAAGCTGCCCGGCTCGGCCTATCCCTGCCGCGAGCTGGCCGGGGTAGGGGTGGCCCTGAAGCTGGTCCAGGCCATCTTAATCAGCATGGGGCGGGAGGACGAGCTGGAGGGGCTGATGGACCTGGCCGCCCTGGGCACGGTGGCCGACATGGTACCGCTGCTGGGCGAGAACCGCTACCTGGTGAAACGGGGGCTGGAGCGCCTCAACACCGTTCCCCGCGCCGGTATCCGGGAAATCATGGCCCAGAACGGGCTGGAAGGCGGCAGCCTCAACCCGGAGACCATCTCCTGGGTCATCGCCCCGCGGTTGAACACCGCCGACCGGCTGGCCCACGCCATCACCAGCTATAACCTGCTGATGACCGACTCAGCCGATGAGGCCGGGGCGCTGGCCCGGTGGCTGGAAGGGAAAAACACCGAGCGGCAGAACCTGACCGCCGAGGTCTTCGCCCGCTCCCGCCAGCAGATTATCGCCCGCGGCATCGCCCCCATCCTGGTGGCCAGCGACGGTGATTACCCCGGCGGCGTTATCGGCATCGTGGCCAGCCGCATCGCCGAGGAGTTCTACCGCCCGGCCATCATCGTCCGCCGCGGGGAGCGTTTCTCCAGCGGCAGCTGCCGCAGCATCCCCGAGTTCAACATTACCCTGGCCCTGAACCAGTGCCGCCACCTGCTGTCACAGTTCGGCGGGCACGCCCGGGCCGCCGGTTTCACCCTCCCCACCGCTAACCTGGCCGACCTGGAGCAGGCCCTGCTGGAGCTGGCAACCCGGGCGCTGGACGGCCTGGATCTGCGCCCCCAGCTGGATATTGACACCGAGGTCAGGCTGCCCGAACTCAACGGCCGGGTGCTGGCCACCCTCCAGCAGCTGGCCCCCTTCGGCCAGGGCAACCCGCTACCCACCTTCCTCAGCCGCGGGGTAGAGGTGGCCGATTGCCGTACCATGGGAGGCACCGGGAAACACCTGAGGCTGAAGCTGAGGCAGGGCGGCACCATCTGGGAGGCGGTAGCCTTCGGCTGGGGCAGCTGCCTGGCCGAGGTCTCCCCCCGGCTGGACATCGTCTACAACCTGGAGGTTGACCGCTGGCGGGGCGAGGAGCGGCTGCGCCTCAACCTGCTGGACTTTGCCCCGCTAAACTAGAACCGCCAGCCCCCGTTTCGGGCCGGTTGCTTTCGCCCGCCCTATGCTTTAGAATGCCAGTACCGAGAGCGGGATAGGGTTCCGGTAGTGAACACAATTATCATCGTCGTTATCGCCCTGGTGGGGGCCTATCTCATCGGCTCCCTGCCCTCGGCCTACGTCGTCGCCCGCCTGCGCAAGGGGGTGGACATCCGCCAGGTGGGCAGCCGCAACATGGGGGCGATGAACGTCTTCTACCAGGTGGGCTTCGGCTGGGGGCTGCTGGTACTGGCCCTGGACATCGGCAAGGGGGCGGCGGCGGTGGCCTTCGCCCGCTGGCTGGACGCCGCCCTGGTGGTGGAGCTGCTGGCCGGGGCCGCCGCCGTCACGGGCCACAGCTTCTCCGTCTTCCTCAAGTTCCGCGGCGGCCGGGGCGGGGCCGCCTGCATCGGTATCTTCGCCTTCCTGATGCCCTGGGGCATCCCCGTTTACCTCGGCCTCTTCGGGCTGGGGCTGCTGCTTACCCGCTACCCCACCCTGAGCTACAGTGCCGCCTTTATCGGCTTCCCCTTCCTGGCCTGGCTGGTCTATCACTCCGGCGAGCTGGTCATCTACACCATCGCCCTGCTGCTGCTGCCGGGCCTCAAGTACCTGCCCCGGGTGCTGGAGATGCGCACCACCGGCGGCAGCTGGCGCCACGTCTTCCTGCGCCGTGGCCTCAAGGACCGGCTGTAGGAGAGATGTCATCCCCGGCGGCTCTCCCCACCCAGCGCGTCCGGTAGGTCAGCAGGGGAACGGCGATGGCCAGCACGATTATCCCCAGCACCTGGGCCTGCTCCAGGCCGAAGAAGAAGGGGTTACCCACCCGCAGGAAGCCGATGCCCAGCCGCCAGAGCGAGTAGGCGCTCAGGTAGACCAGGAACAGCGAGCCGTCCGGGGTGAGGTGTTTGCGCAGCCAGAGCAGCCCCCCGAAGAGCAGCAGCAGGAAGATAATCTCGTAAATCTGGGTGGGG
>JAZDIY010000192.1:0-2338 GCA_043804445.1 Chloroflexota bacterium
CGGGGTGCCGTGCTGGTCAGAGCCCGACACCATCAAGACCTCGTTGCCCTTGGTACGGTGATAGCGGGCAAAGATATCCGGCGGCAGGTAGGCCCCGGCAACGTGTCCCAGGTGCAGCGGTCCGTTGGCGTAAGGCCAGGCCACCCCGATGAAGATGCGCTCACTCATAACTAATGCCGGCTAGTACTCCGCCTCGGGGAAGAAGGTAAACACCTTTTCCCCCTTCTCCACCTTGGTGTGCACGTAGCCCTTCTCCAGACAGCAGGTGATGCAGTACCGCTCGGTAACATCATCCTTGTTTTCCAGCAGCAAATAGCGCTCCGGATAGGGGATGGTACGATGGCAACTATGGCACTGCACGTCACCTAAAGAGATACTGCCGCGGTGCATAATTTTAACTCCTTGAAGTTAATCCCAGCCAGGTCCGGTACAGCTCTCTCCGGGACAGACCGGTCTCCCCCGCCACCCGGGCCACCGCCTCTTTAGCCTTTATCCCCGACTGCTGCATCCGGCGCAAGCGTTTTTCAATATCCTGGCCCGGGGCCGGGCTCTCCTTGACCGCCCTGCCGGCAATCACCAGGGTGAACTCGCCCCTGGGCTCGGTAAAATGGCCGATGGCCTCACTCACCGTTCCCCGGAAGACCTCCTCATGGATTTTGGTCATCTCACGGCACACCGCCAGCCGGCGGTCCCCCAGCACCAGCCGGATGTCCTCCAGGGCCGCCGGTAACCGGTGCGGCGACTCCAGGACGATGATGCTACCCGGCTCCCCGGCTACCGATTCCAGCACCTTGCACCGGGGGCCGCTCCGGTGGGGCAGAAAGCCCAGATAGACGAAGCGCCGCGAGGGCAGCCCGGAGACCACCAGTGCCGTGACGATAACCGATGGGCCGGGCACCGGGACCACCGGCACCTGGCGCTGGATAGCGGCCACAATCAGCTCGTAGCCCGGGTCCGACATACCCGGCGTCCCGGCATTGCTCACCAGGGCCACATCGGCTGCCTCCAGGGTAGCCAGGATACCGTCCAGCTTGGCCCACTTGTTATGCTCGTGATAACTGGTTACCGGTGTCTTAATATCATACCGATTAAGCAGCCGCTTTGTCCAGCGCGTGTCCTCGGCGGCAATCAGCCCCACCCGGCGCAGTACCTCCAGGGCACGTAAAGAAACGTCTTCCAGATTGCCGATGGGGGTAGCCACCACATAGAGAGACGGCACTGTTTCTGGCCCTCCTTTTCAGCCCTGCCATTATAACCCACCCCACCCGGCCCGTCCACACTGACACCGGCCAGGGGTATCTCCAGCTTGCATTGCGCTACCGGCAATAGTAGAATATCCTTACCGGTAAATCCTAACTCGCCGAGGGGGTGGAAAGATGGAAAGTGGCACCTGGAAGGTAAAAACAGGACTGGCCCAGATGTTAAAGGGCGGCGTGATTATGGACGTCATCAACCCGGAACAGGCCAAGATTGCCCAGGAGGCCGGGGCCTGTGCCGTGATGGCCCTGGAGAGGGTCCCCGCCGACATCAGGGCGGCGGGCGGGGTGGCCCGCATGGCGGAGCCCACCATCATTGAGGCGATTATGAAGACCGTCTCCATACCGGTGATGGCCAAGTGCCGTATCGGCCACTTCGTGGAGGCCCAGGCCCTGCAGGCCCTGGGCGTCGACTTTATCGACGAGTCGGAGGTGCTCACCCCCGCCGACGAGAGCCACCACATCTGGAAGCACGACTTCAAGGTGCCCTTCGTCTGCGGCTGCCGTGACCTGGGCGAGGCCCTCAGGCGCATCGGCGAGGGCGCCGCCATGATACGCACCAAGGGTGAGGCCGGCACCGGCAACATCGTGGAGGCGGTACGGCACATGCGGGCCGTCTGGGACGGCATACGCCAGCTCCAGAACATGCCCCAGGACGAGCTCATGGCCCGGGCCAAGGAGCTGGGGGCCCCCTTCGAGCTGGTGGCCGAGGTACACCGGACGGGCAACCTGCCGGTGGTCAACTTCGCCGCCGGCGGGGTGGCCACCCCTGCCGATGCCGCCCTGATGATGCAGCTGGGGGCCGACGGTATCTTTGTCGGCTCCGGTATCTTCAAGTCATCCAACCCGGAGGCACGGGCCAGGGCCGTGGTCAAGGCCACCACCCACTATCAGAACCCGGAAATCATCGCCGAGGTCTCCAGGAACCTGGGGGAGGCCATGCCCGGCCTGGATATAAGGACTATCCCCAAGGAGGAACTCCTCGCCCCCAGAGGGTGGTGAAGGGTTGAAAATCGGAGTGCTGGCCCTCCAGGGCGACTTCTTAGAGCACCAGCAAGTTCTGGAAAAGCTGGAGGTAGAAG
>JAZDIY010000193.1:0-13582 GCA_043804445.1 Chloroflexota bacterium
ATATTCTGGTGATGGGCCACCTCCCAGCCTTGACACGTGAGCACCTCCCCACCTATAATTACCTCTCGCCGGATAGTTTTTGATACCATGACAGCTCTTCTGAAAACCAGCACCAGCCTCTGTCTACGCCCGGATACGGGGGTAGCGTAGTGGCGCGGCCCGCCCAGGTGGTAGTGGTGCCCGCCATCCTTACCGATGACCCGGCGGCCCTGGAGACCATGCTGCGCCAGGCCGAGACCTTCACCGACTGGGTACAGCTGGACATCATGGACGGCCGGTTCGTCCCCTCCCGGAGCATCGGCCACCAGCACCTGGCCAAACTGTCTCTGAAGCTGAGGTGGGAGGCCCATCTCATGGTAGAACACCCGGAAGACCAGATGGCCGGCTTTAAAGCAGCCGGGGCGGAGCGGGTGGTCTTCCACTACGAGGCGACACCCTCACCCGATGAGGTCATCGCGCGGGCCAGGGGGCTGGGTCTGGCGGTGGGGCTGGCGGTCAACCCGGAGACGCCGGTCGCCGCAGTGCTGCCCCTGGCCGACGCCGTGGACAGCGTCCTCTTCCTTTCGGTGCATCCCGGCTACTACGGGCGGGACTTTATCCCGGAGGTACTGGACAAGGTAACCGAGTTCCGGCGGTTACGGCCAGACGTGGAGATTGGCATCGACGGGGGTATCAAGGAGGGCAACATCGCCCGGATTGCCCGCACCGGCGTTGACGCCATCTGCGTGGGCAGCGCCGTCTTCGCCCAGCCCGACCCCGGCCAAAGCTACCGTCACCTCACCGCCGTGGCCCGGGAAGCCGTCAAAACCGTCTAATCAACGGGCCGGCGGGCTTCTCTAGGACAGTGCCTCGGCCAGCTGACGGATGGCGCTCTCATCCACCCGGTCAAGGTGTACCGCGACCACCGGCCGCCTGATTTCCCTCAGCGCCTGAAGGTCACCCCGGGCCTGGGCATCGGCCAGCACCCCGAAGGTATAAGGCTCCCCGGGGATGGGCAGGTCCGGCCGGTGGGGGGCGGTAATCTGGAGGAAGAGGCCGTTATCCGGCCCGCCCTTGTGCAGCTGCCCGGTGGAATGGAGGAAGCGCGGCCCGTAGCCCAGGGTGGTGGCCAGGTGGTATTTTAGCGTAATCTGCTGGCGGAGGAAGCTGAAGGCCCGAGCCACCTCCGGGGTGGGGTGGAGATAGGCCATGATGGCCAGATATTTGCCCTTATTATCCCCGGCCAGCAAGTCAGCCAGTGACGGTGTGGCCGGTACCGGCGGCAGTTGGCCGCTGGCGGCATATTCCCGAAGTACCCGGGTGGTGCGGTCTTTGGCCGCCTGCACGTTGGGCTGGTCAAAGGGGTTGATACCCAGTACCGCCCCGGCGACGGCGGTAGCCATCTCCCAGCGGAAGAACTCAGCCCCCAGGTCATAGCGGTTGGCCAGATCCAGGCGTACCACCGGCTGCCCCGCCGACTTGAGGCCCCTGACCGCAGCATCGGTAGCGGCATTGTCATCGTCATTAAGATGCAGATAGACGAACAGGCGGTCATCGCCGCAGGCATCGGGTGACAGCAGTGGTTCACCGGCCACCGGCACGATGCCCTTGCCCTCCTTACCCGTGCTCTCGGCGATGAGCTGCTCCACCCAGAGCCCGAAGCTGGCAATGCCCGGCGAGGTGACCATGGTCAGCTTGTCCCGTCCCTGTAGCGCCAGTGTTCCCATAGTGGCCCCCAGCCAGGAGCCGGGGTTCTGGCGGGCGGGTATACAGGCGTTGCACCATTGCCTCATGCCGCTCGCCCGCTCCAGCATGGTCGTTATGTCAACTCCAATCAGGGCCGCCGGCACCAGACCGAAGCCGGACAGCACCGAGTAGCGCCCGCCGATATCGGTGGGGTTGAGGAAAGTCCGGCGGAAGCCGGCCTCCCCGGCCATCCGGTCCAGAGGCGTCCCCGCATCGGTAATAGCGGCAAAACTTTGGCCGGCCCCGGCCTGGCCCGATGCCCGCTCCACCAGCTCCCGGAAGTAGCGGTAAAGCGAGAGCGGCTCGATAGTGCCGCCCGACTTGGAGGAGACCAGGAAGAGGGTGCGGGCGGGGTCAATGGCCTCCGTTACCGCCCGTATCGAGGCCGGGACGGTGGTGTCCAGCACGGTCAGGGCGGGATAGCCCGCCGGCTGCCCGAATACCTGTCTCAGCACTTCCGGCCCCAGGCTGCTCCCCCCCATGCCCAGCAGCACCACATCCCGGAAACCGGCTTCCTTTATCTCAGCGCTGAAGGCCTGCAGGGCAGGCAGCTGCTCCGCCATGACCTCGGTGACGTTGAGCCAGCCCAGGCGGTTGGTAATCTCGCGGGGCTCCGGTTTCCAGACGGTATGGTCTTTCTGCCATATCCGCCCGGTAATATCTTCCGCCTGGAGGCGGTTCAGGGTGGCTTTTACCTCGGCCAGGTGTGGCCCCAGGTCAATACCGGGATGCAGGTAGGGCTCCAGAATCACCCCTTACCCCCTTCCTTCCCCCTGTCCGGTGGCCACTTCCAGCTTGAGCACTTTCTCCAAGCGGCAGCGGTAGCGTGCCTCGCTGCCGAAACTCGCCCCCAGGAAAGCGGCTACCAGCTCCTTGGCCAGCTCGGCGCCCACCACCCAGGCCCCCAGGCAGAGGACATTCATATCGTCGTGCTCCACCCCCTGGTGGGCGGTGTAGGTATCATGGCAGAGGGCCGCCCGGACCCCCGGCACCTTGTTGGCGGCAATGCTGGCGCCGACCCCGCTGCCGCAAATCAGGATGCCGCACGGGGCCTGGCCGGAGACCACCGCCCGGGCCACCGCCTCGGCGAAGTCGGGGTAGTCGTCAGCGGTATCCAGATGGTAAGCGCCAATGTCCATTACCGGGTAACCCTGCCCGGTCAGCCAGGGAAGTAAGGCCTCTTTGAGGGCAAAGCCGCCGTGGTCAGCCCCCAGGGCCACCCGCCGCTTCATGGCTATTTCTCCTTCAGCCGCCGCACTGCCTCATCCGCCAGGGCTTGAGCGGTCAGGCCGAGGTGCTGGTAAATCACCCCGGCCGGGGCCGAGGCCCCGAAGCGGGACAGCCCGATGGCCACCCCGTCCAGCCCGACGTAGTGCTCCCAGCCCAGCGGCGTGCCCGCCTCGATGGAGAGACGGGTCCTGACCTCGGGGGGCAGCACCTGGCGGCGATAAGCCTCGGGCTGGGCATCGAAAAGCTCCCAGGAGGGTAGCGAGACCACGCGGACGGCCACCCCCTGCTCCTTTAGCATCTTGCCGGCCTCCAGGGCGATGGACAACTCGGAGCCGGTGCCGATGAGGATGACCTCCGGCTGGCCGCCCGTTTCCCAGAGGACGTAACCACCGCGCTCCAGACCGCGGGCCGGGGCCAGCTCGTCCCGGTTGAGCACGGGGACCCTCTGGCGGGTAAGGGCCAGCACCGTCGGCCCGTGGCGGCGTTTGAGGGCTACCCGCCAGGCCTCCACTGTCTCGGTGGCGTCAGCGGGACGGATGGTGACCAGGCCGGGCACCGTCCGCAGCCCCATGAGCTGCTCTACCGGCTGGTGGGTGGGGCCGTCCTCCCCCAGGCCCACCGAGTCGTGGCTGAAGAGAAAAATCACCGGCTGCCCCATCAGAGCGGCCAGGCGCACCGGTGGGCGCATGTAATCGTAGAAGGCGAGAAAGGTGGCGGTATAGGGGATGACCCCGCCGTGCAGGGCCAGGCCGTTGGCCACCGCTCCCATGGCGTGCTCCCGGACGCCGAAATGCAGGTTGTTGCCCCCGTAGTCATCAGCACCGTAGTGGCCGTAGTCATCCAGGAGCGTCTTGGTGGAGGGTGACAGGTCAGCCGAACCGCCTACCAGGTTAGACACGCTACGGACGATGGCGTTCATCACCCGGCCCGACGCCTCGCGGGTGGCGATGGGCTTATCGCCGCTGGCGAACAGGCCGTCCAATCCGGCCTCCCACCCCTCGGGCAGCTCACCGCGCAGGCTGGCCTCCAGCCGCCGCGCCTCGTCGGGGTAAGACCTACGGTAGGCCTCCCGCCGGGCCAGCCAGCTTTCATACTGCTGTTTACCCTTATCCAGTGCCTTGCGGAAATGGGCCAGGGCCTCTGGCGGCACGGTGAAAGGCTCGGGGTAGGGCCACCCCAGGCTCTCCTTGGTGAGCCGCACCTCCGCCTCGCCCAGCGGCTCACCGTGGGTGGCGGCGGTGCCCGCCTTGTTGGGGCTGCCGTAGCCGATGGTGGTGCGGCAAATTACCAGACTGGGACGTCCGGTCTCCGCCCGGGCCCGGCCAATCGCCCCGTCAACCGCCCCGAGGTCAAGACCATCCACCGGCCCGATGACCTGCCAGCCGTAGGCCTGAAAGCGCCGGGCCACGTCCTCGGTAAAGGTGATGCCGGTGCTGCCCTCGATGGTGATGCCGTTATCGTCGTACAGGTAGATGAGCTTCCCCAGCCGTAATGTCCCCGCCAGCGAGGCCGCCTCCGAGGCCACCCCTTCCATGAGGTCGCCGTCGGAGACTAGGGCATAGGTATAGTGGTCGATGATTTCATGACCGGGCCGGTTATAGTGAGCGGCCAGCCAGCGTTCGGCCATGGCCATGCCCACCCCGTTGGCAAACCCCTGGCCCAGCGGCCCGGTGGTGGCCTCCACCCCCGGGGCCAGCCCGTACTCCGGGTGGCCCGGGGTCCGGCTGCCCCACTGGCGGAAGTGCTTGATTTCCTCCAGGGACAGGCCATAGCCGGTGAGGTGGAGCAGGGCGTAGAGCAGGGCCGAGGCATGGCCGGCGGAGAGGACGAAACGGTCCCGGTCAGGCCAGTCGGGCCGGGCGGGGTCGTGCTTCAGAAAACGGCCCCAGAGCACGTAGGCCACCGGGGCGGCCCCCATGGGTGCCCCGGGGTGGCCGGAGTTGGCCTTCTGCACGGCGTCCACCGCCAGAAAGCGGATGGTGTTGATGCATAGCTCGTCGAGTTCCGGTGTCGTCATATCAGCCCACCACTCACCGGCCAAAGACGCCGGCTCTGCTTATTTTAACCTGCTGCCGTATTTATTTCAATTCCCTTACTTGACAGGGCGGCCCGCTGCCCGTATGCTATCGCCAAATGGGGTTATCAACCGCACCCGCCGGCGGGCGAGAGGGAGGCTTCCGATGATGATTGATATCTATTCCCACATTCTCCCGGCCAGATTCAAGGAGGCCTTCGCCAAGCGCGCCGGCCCCGGCTACCAGCCCGCTGACCCCACACCCCGTCCTGCCCTGGGGGATATCGCCGCCCGTCTGGCCATGCTGGACAGGTTCGAGGGGCTGGTACAGGTGCTGACCCCCACCGGGCCCTGCCTGGAACGGGATGTCAGCCCGGAGGACAGCCCTTACCTGGCCCGCCTCTTCAATGACGAGATGGCCGGTTTGGTCCGGCAACACCCCGGAAAGTTCGTGGCGGCGGTGGCCTGTCTGCCGTTGAACGATATCCCGGTTACCCTGAAGGAGATTGACCGGGCCATTAATGAGCTGGGTTTCAAAGGCATACTGATGAACACCCCGCTCAACGGTAAGCCGCTGGACTCGCCGGAGCTGATGCCGGTTTACGAGCGCATGTCCCACTACGACCTGCCCATCTGGCTCCACCCCAACCGGCCCGCCTTTCCGGATTATGACGGTGAAACCAGGTCCCGGTACCACCTCTTTTTGGTGCTGGGCTGGCCGTACGAGACCTCTTTGGCCATGGCCCGCCTGGTGTGCAGCGGGGTGCTGGAGAGATACCCCAACCTCAAGTTCATCACCCATCACGCCGGGGCGATGATACCCTTCTTCGCCGACCGGATTGCCGGCTCATTTGAGTCGGCGGGGATAAGCCACCAGCCACCCTTTCAGCACACGCCCCCGCTGGACTACTTCCGCCGGTTCTATAACGACACCGCCCTCTACGGCAGCCCCGCCGGGCTGACCTGTGCCTATGAATTCTTTGGTCCCGGAAAGCTCCTCTTCGGCACGGATATGCCCTACGGCCCGGAAGGGGGCGAGAGCTATATCCGCATGACCATCGATGCCCTGGCGGCCATGAATATCCCCCAGGCCGACAAAGAGATGATACTGGCCGGTAACGCCAGGCAGCTTCTACGGCTGGGGCAGTAGCTGGAGATTACCCTGGCTGATGGCAGGCGCGGCAGGTATCGTTGGTGCGCCCGGCGTGGTTGGCGGGGAACGGGACGATGCCATTTGGGCCGTGGCAGGACAGGCAGTTGTCACGCCCTTCCAGGCTATGCGGTATGGCCGGCGGCCCGGCCGGGCTGGGAACAGGAGCCGGTGATGGTGCCGGGGTAGGAGAAGGCACCGGGGTCGGTGCCTCTCCGCCTCTCTGGTTGGCCAGGTAGGCGGCGATGTCTTTAATCTCGGCCGTGGTCAGCTTATCTTTATAGGCGGGCATGGTGGTACCGGGGAGCACTGATGCCGGATTACTGATAAATGATTCCAGGAACCCCACCGAGCGGATGGTGCCCACCCGGGAAAGGTCAGGGCCAAGTGCCCCGCCCTTACCGTTTATTATATGGCAGCTGGAGCAGTTCTGCTCGTAAAGCACCGGGGCCTGTGCTGTATAGCTGACCGGCGCCCCCAGGGTATCCAGGTAAGCAATCAGGGCCTTCATTTCCTCTTCGGTAAACTGGAGCTTGGGGTGCAGGGTACTGGGTACCATGGCATGCGGGTTACGCAGGTACTCCGCCAGCTGCGCCGGGTTCATCTCGCCGCCCACATTGGATAGGTCGGGCCCGATGTTGCCCCCCACGCCGTTAATACTGTGGCAGTAACCGCAATTAATCTCGCGGTAGACCTCCCGCCCGCTCTGCACCACCAGGCTTTCTTCACCGGCGGGGCGGGCCGGCGCTGATAGTGTTCCCCCCACCCCCAGGGCCGCAATAATCAGCACCACGGCAACACCCATGGCGGTAACCGGCTTACGGGTTGACCAGCGGCGTTCCTTGCTTCGGTCCAAAAAGGGCACCAGCACCAGCACCAGTAGCGCCAGCATGGGGATAATGGCTGCCGCCACCGGTTCCAGGTATCCGGGGAAAAGCTTGAGGAACTGGAAGAAAAACAGGAAGTACCACTCCGGCCGGGGGTTATAGGTGGTGCTGGCCGGGTCGGCCGGGGGCTGGGTCTCGGCGGGGAAGACTAACGCCAGGGTAATCACCACCGTCACCAGCAGCAGGGCCACGATGGCATCCTTAGCAATGGTGTCGGGGAAAAAGCTCTCTCCGCCAACCTTGCTGGCCTCGTACTTCTCCTTATAGAGCTCCTTCGGGCTCTTCTTACTCTGAAAGGCAGGCTTCATCTTAAACTTTCATCTGGCAGATAGCAGGTTATTTTTCCGGCGGTGCCGAGATGCCCTGCCGTATTACCAGGAAGATATGAATCCCGGTCAGCAAGATAATCGACGGGGCGATGACCCCAACGTGTAAGGTGAAGAAACGGGTCAGTGTCTGGGCACCGATGGTGGTGCCGCCAATCAGGATTTTCTGTATCCAGGGGCCCACTATAGGCACCTGGCCGGCAATACCGGTGCCCACGTTGGTGGCCCAGTAGGCCTTCTGGTCCCAGGGCAGCAGATAGCCGGTGAACGAAGCCCCCATCACCAGGATGAAAAGCAGGACGCCGATAACCCAGGTCAGCTCACGGGGGTACTTGTAAGCTGCCATGAAAAAGACCCGCAGGCCGTGCAGGCCAATCAGTACTACCATGGCACTGGCCGACCAGAAGTGAATGCTGCGAATGAGCGAGCCGAAGGGCACATCGTTCATAATGTACAGGATGCTGTCATAGGCATGGTCCGGCGATGGCGAGTAGTTCATCATCAGCACGGCGCCGGTAGCCACCAGCAGGATAAAGGCCACCATAGTGGCGCTGCCCAGGGTGTACCACCAGCCCACCCCGCGGGGCACCTTGCGGTTAAGGAACCAGCTCAGCGATTTGCCTAGCTCAAGTCTCTCTTCAAGCCATCCGCCGACCGCGTTTGCCATGGTGGTACTACCCTTCTCCTCCCAGCCTGCCGCTGGCCAGGATGTTCCCGTCCTGAATGGTGATTTCCAGCTTGTCCAAGGGGCGCGGCGGGGGGCCGCCGACAACATTGCCGTCAATATCAAATTTACCATTATGGCAGGGACAGAAGAAGATGTTCTGCTCCTTATCCCAGTAATAGGGACAGTTGAGGTGAGTACAGCGGGGGTCAAAAGCGGTGAACTCTTTACCGTCTTTAGTCACCAGCCAGGCTCCCTTGCTCAGCGTGCTGATATACCAGCCGTCCCGTACCCGCAGCTCGTAAGTCACGAAGGTGGGTTCACCGATGGGAATCTCGTCCGCCCGGGCGATGGGGGTATGCAGCGGGCTGCTCTTTTTCCAGGCCGGCGATAGCACGTATCCTATTACCGGCGCGGCCACGGCCGCGCCCACAACACCGCTCACCGTCCCCACCAGATAACTGAGGAACTTCCGCCGGCTGACCTGGGTTTCGTTTAGCTTACTAATGTCGGTACCACCTCCGGGTAAACGGGTAATCCGGTATCAAGGAAATTGCCGTTATCATAGCATATCACCTATTTAACCTGCAAGAGTTGATTACGGGTGTCCCGAGCTCAAAAGACGTGTTTCATCATACTATCCGGTAAAAATGAGGTTGTGGTTAGTCCTTGGGTAGGTATACAATATTTAAAATAATGGGTATTTTAACCAAAATTATGCCTCGGTCTGGGCTTCCCTTAAATCTGGGGGGCTTTAACCGCTGCCCGATGGTCATGGCAGGAAGCTATTTTCGGGGGGTATTACGGTGATACTTGGCGGCGGGATGACCTTAAGCAAGAAGGTTATCCTGCTGACCACGGCAGTGCTTATCCCCGCCATCGCGGTATTTAGCTTTCTGGGCATGCGGGCGGTCAACCGGGCCACCGAGACCATGCTGCAGGACCGGCTGACCACCACGCAGCTGGTGGCCGATTACGTTGATGAAGCCCTGGGCAAGGCCCTGGCCCGGCTGGAGGACACCGCCGGGGCCATAAATTACCCCGGAAACATGACTGACCTGGATATGCAGATAGGCTATCTGGAGTACCGCTATTCTCAGCTGGCGATCTACACCTACGGTATCTACCTGCTCGACACGGCGGGAAGGGTGGTCTGGAGCCAGCCGGAGGTATCCGGGCTGGCCGGGATGAGCCTGGCGGCTCACCCGGTTATCGGGCCGGCCCTGGACAGCGGCCAGTCGAGCATCTCCGGGCTGACGGCTGCCCCGCTGACGGAGGCCCCGGTGATACTGCTGACTGGCCCTATCGGGGCAGAGCAGACCGGGGGCCGGGGGCTGCTGGTGGTAGCCATTGACCTGACCCAGTCCAGCATCGGAGGTTTCGTCCGCCCCATCCGGCTGGGGCAGACCGGTTACGTGGAACTGGTGGACCAGAACGGGATGGTGGTGGCCCGCACCGAGCCCGGCCCCACCCTGGCCCCCTTTGAGAAGAGCGACCACAGCGGGCGTTTTGCCGCCCTGATTGAGGCCGGTGAGCCGACCCGGGGGGTCTGCCATACCTGCCACGAACCGTTGCTGAGGGTGGAGAGGAAAGACGTGCTGGCCTTCGTGCCCCTTTCCCAGGCCCACTGGGGGGTAGTCATCCGACAATCGGAGGAGGAGGCCCTGGCTCCCACCCGGGAGCTGGCCCGGAACCTGCTCATCTTCGGCGGTGGCCTGGGTCTGGTTGCCCTGATGATAGTAGCCATGACCACCCGGAACATCGTCAGGCGCATCAGGACGCTGACCGGGGCCTCCCGGAAGATAGCCGAGGGGGACCTTACCAGCCCGGTGAACACCCTGGGCCAGGACGAGGTCAGTACACTGGCCCGGACGCTGGATGAGATGAGGCTAAAGCTGCAGACCTCCTACGGGGCGCTGGAGAGAAAGACCAAAGAGCTTTCTTCACTACTCTCGGTATCCTCAGTCATTTCCTCGCCTTACGACCAGTCCAGCCTGTACCACGTCCTCGGCCGTGCTCTGGACAAGACACTGGAGATAATGGACAGCAGCGCTGGTGGTATACTGCTGCTGGATGAAGAGAAACAGAAACTGTGTTATCATTTACACCGCGGCCTATCCCAGCAATATGTTAACCAGGTTTGCCTGAGGCCAGGAGAAGGCATCGCCGGTAAGGTTGCTCAGACGGGAGAGGCCATTTTGCTGGAAGATATTACCCGAGACCCCCGGGCCGCTAACCATGATTTGATCGTATCAGAGGGTATCAGGGCCTTTGCCTCGGTGCCGCTGCGCTCCAAAGACAAGGTAGTGGGGGTGATTAACATCGCCAGTCACCGGCCTCGTCAGTTCTCCGCTGATGATGTTAAGGTCCTGGAAGGGATCGCCGGGCAGGTCGCCGTGGCTATCGATAATTTCCACCTGCATCAGGAGGTGCAGCGCAAGGAGGAGATGCGTGGTGAGCTCCTGAGCGAGATATTTACCGTACAGGAAGAAGAACGCAAGAGGATTGCCCGCGAGTTACATGACGAGACCAGTCAGGCCCTGGCCAGCCTGGTAGCCCGTCTGGAAGCCGTGGTCGGCATTCTTCCCCCCGGTACCACCCAGGCCAAGACGGGGTTGAGAAAGGCACAGTCCCTGGCGGTCAGCATGCTGGACGGCATACACAAGCTAATCTACGAACTCCGTCCCACCCTGCTGGATGATTTGGGGCTGGTCGCCGCTACCCGATGGCTGGCCGATAATAAACTGAAGGTAGACGGTATTACCGTTGATTTCAAGACGGCAGGACGGGAGAAAAGGTTACCCCCCAAGGTAGAGGCCACCTTGTTCCGGTTAATTCAGGAAGCGGTAAATAACGTCGTCCGGCACGCCCAGGCCAGCCACGCCAGCATCAGTTTACAGTTCAAGCGGGCCGCGGTCCGGGCCAGTGTCACCGATGACGGCCAGGGGTTTGACGTCGAGGAGGCCATTAGCTCCCGGGACCGGCCCCGTGGGTTGGGCCTGCTGGGTATGATGGAGAGAACCGAGCTGGTGAACGGCACCCTCCACATCCGTTCTCATAGCGGCGGGGGCGGTACCAAGATTGATATTGAAATCCCATTGAATTAGGAGGTATCTATGGACAAGATAAAGGTGCTGGTGGTGGATGACCATGCCATATTGAGGGATGGCATCCGTGCCCTGCTGGCCCTCCAGGATGACATTGAGATTGTCGGTGAAGCCACCGATGGCAAAGAGGCCATTGAGAGGGCGCGTGAGCTTGAGCCGGACGTCATCGTCATGGACCTGGCTATGCCGGGGATGGATGGGCTGGAGGCTACCCGCCGTATCCGGAAGAAGAACCCGTCGGTAAAGGTACTGGTGCTCAGCCAGCATGACAACCGGGAGTATGTCCTGTCGGCAATAAAAGCCGGGGCCACGGGCTACGTACCGAAGCGGGCCCTGGGTTCGGAACTGGTGACCGGCATCCGTGCCGTTCACCAGGGAGACTCCTTCCTGTACCCTTCGGCTGCCGCCGCTCTGATTGAGGACTACCGGGACCAGGCCGAAGGGGAGCCCTACGACCGCCTCACCGAAAGGGAACGGGAAATCCTGAAGTTAATCGCCGAAGGTCACACCAGCCGCAAAATCGCCAACATGCTCTTTATCAGCCTGAAAACGGTGTTGAACCACCGCATGAAAATAATGGAGAAGCTGGACTTACACAACCGCACCGAGCTCATTAAATATGCTATGCGCAAGGGGCTGGTGAGTATGGACTCCTGATAGCGGTGCTGCCAGTTACGCACTCAGCCGAGCAGATAAGGCGCTGACGGGTCAGGTCAGCGCCTTACTTTTATCCCCGCGGGTATGCCTCGCGGGGTACCTGCCACGCCATATGAGGCATATTATCAGGCGCAAATAAGCCAATTATCCCCGGGTAATGGGGACTACACCTGTTGCCACGGTATCACCGCCGAGGGACAATTAGGACAGGTAGCATTGTCTTCTGTCCACTGACTCCGATGAGTCTGGTATGGACAAGGGAGGTAGAACATGAAACGCTTAGGTTATGCTGGTCTGGCCCTGCTGACGGGGGCACTTTTCCCGCTGGGTATCTGGGTAGCCGCCGGTAGTGCTCTCTATCAGGACCGGCAGCGGGCCAGAAGCCGGGCTGAAACCGCCCCGACCTGCGCCGCTGATGGCGATTGCCCGTCCGGTTTTACCTGTATCAACGGGCGCTGTATTCTGGCCTGATTGAGGTTGAGGCCTGCCCGGGCCCGTTTTATGGCGTGCGGGGTTTAGCCGCCGTGCCGGATGGTATCCTGGCCTCGCAGGGTACTTTGGTCTGGCACAGGCCGCAGGCTGGGTAGCGCCCCAGGTAGCCCTCCTCACGGCCCAGCTGCTTCAGTATTTCTTTTTGCCCGTGTGAGATATAAGCGCGGCACTTCGGCTTGTCGTGTCCCCGCTCGCTGATGGCCCCTACCGGGCAACGCTCGATGCAGTTGCGGCACGACCCGTCCCGGTAGAATAGACAGTTGGCCAGGTGGTCCGGGTACGTCCGGGGGCTGGGGGGCAGAGGCGCATCGGTTACCACGCTGCCGCAGCGCATGGCGATTCCCCGGGGAGTAATCAAGGCATCGTTGAGACTGAAAGTCCCCAGGCCAGCGGCGTAGGCGGCGTGCCGATGCGACCAGTTGGCCGCCAGGTTGGTGGGCCGCTCCTTAACCTCGTAGCAGCTGGCCAGGGCCGGGGCCACTGCCCGATAGCCTGCCTCTGCCAGCAACGAGACAACATGCCGGGACAGCTCCTCAATAAACGCCTCCCCCTGCCAGCGGGTATGGTTCCAGCGCTGGGAGGGCACCAACGATTCCCGCCGCAAGCTGAGCCGGGTCTGATAGGCTATCGGCATCACCAAAGAGATAACGCTTACCCGGTCGGGGGTTATCGCCTCACCGGGGCCATCCGGCTGACCACAGACCAGGACCTCCCGTGGGGTCAGATGATAGTCCCCGATAATGGTCTTGTACCGCTCGAAGAGGGGGTCATCACCATCGGCAAAGCCGACCAGCGGTTCCTCAAAAATAGCCTCGCCGGCAAAGGCGGACAGGCGGTTACCGGGGCTGGTGAGGGTATAGTCCCGGATAGCTTTTATCAGGTAACCCGCCGGGTCCTGGTGGAACGGCTCTGCGTTTATTCCCGCCATGTGAGACAACACCTTTTGTTGGGCCTCTACTTCATGGTAGCATATTTGCCGGGGGTTGGGGAAACATTAGACGGCCAGTTTATCCGGCTGAACCCGGCGAAACCATGAATTTTTCCGCGACCGCCCCAAAAAGTACCGTAAGGCTATTGACACGGTGGCAATCTATAGGTTATAGTCGTGGACAAAAAGGAGGTACCACGATGCAAGGATACTGCATGAAGTGCCGGACCAAGCGGGAAATGAAGAATACCAAGAGCATCACCATGAAGAACGGCCGCCCGGCAACTCAGGGTGTCTGCCCCGTATGCGGGACCAAGATGTTCAAAATAGGCAAGAGCTAAGGCTAATCCACTGCATTAGCCTCGAATAAGGCTGGATACCGGCCCGTCGGGGAGGTATCCA
>JAZDIY010000194.1:0-2573 GCA_043804445.1 Chloroflexota bacterium
TACCGAAGGCTGGTGTGGGGTATTATCACCCTGGAAGTTATTGGTGAGAGGTGCTAGTCTGATGAGCAAGACCAGAGTCGGTATCATCAACGTGACCGGTTACGCCGGGGTGGAGCTGGCCCGGCTGCTGTGCCAGCACCCCGGGGTGGAACTGGTCTCCGTCACCGGGCGGAGCGCCGCCGGGCAGCCGCTGGGCGAAGTCTTCCCCCACCTCATGGAGCTGGGGCTGACCGTCTCGGCGGAGCTGGGGGAGGTGGACCTGGCCTTCTCCGCCATGCCCCATAAGGAGAGCGCCGAGGCCATCATCCCGCTTATCCGGCGCGGGGTCAAGGTGATTGACATCAGTGCCGATTTCCGCCTGAAAGACGCCGCCCTGTACCCGGAGTGGTACGGCTTCAGCCACCCCGCCCCCGAGCTCCTGGAGACGGCGGCCTACGGGCTGCCCGAGCGGCACCGCTCGGAGATAATCGCCGCAGACCTGGTGGCCAACCCCGGTTGCTACCCCACCAGCGCCATTCTGGCCCTGGCCCCGGCCATCCAGGCCGGCTTTATCGAGCCGGAGGTAATCATTGACAGCAAGTCCGGGGTCTCCGGGGCGGGCCGGACGCTCAGCCTGGGCAGCCACTTTGCCGAGGCCAACGAGGACGTGGCCGCCTATGCCCTGGCCGGGCACCGCCACCTGCCCGAGATTACCCAGGAGTTGAGCCTGGTGCGTCCCGGTACCGGGGTGACGGCCACCTTCGTGCCCCACCTGGTGCCGATGACCCGCGGTATACTGACCACCTGCTACGCCAAACTGGTCCCCGGCAAGGTCTCCCTGGACAAGGGCGGCGAGGAGCAGGTCAGGCTGCTCTACCTCACCGTCTACGAGGACGAGCGCTTCGTCCGGGTGGCCAAGGCCCCGCCCCACACCAAGCAGACCTGGGGCAGCAACGTTTGCCTGGTCTACCCCACCATCGACGTGAGGACGGGGCGGCTGGTGGTGGTCAGCTGCCTGGACAACCTGGTCAAGGGGGCGGCTGGCCAGGCCATCCAGAACATGAACCTGATGCTGGGGCTGCCGGAGGATACCGGTCTGGAGGCCCCGGCGGTCTACCCCTAGTGTCTCGTCAGACTAATACTTAGACGATGACCTCATCCCCTCTCTTTTACTTAATTCCCCCTTCCCGTTGGGAAGGGGGTTAGGGGGATGGGTAACCGCTTAGCTAAGAACGGAGATTTCAACCATATCCCGGCTATTGCCACAACTCAGGAATGATGTATATTTATTTAACCTGATAGGACATTAGGACACCCCGGCGCCGTGCCTCATCCGGGCCAGGGGGCACATTGGGTCGGCGGCTAGGCTATCGCCCAGGAGGATGGTGGTGCGGGCCAGGCAGCCGCGGCAGGACTCAAACTGCGGGCACTGGCCGCAGGCCCCCCGGCGGGCGGCCTGGTTGGCCCACCCGGTGAGTACCTCGCTCTGCGCCATGCGCTGCCATATCTGGGCCAGCGGCTCCCGGGCGGCGTTACCGAAGGTCAGCTCCTCCGGGGAGAACATACAGGGGCGGACACTGCCGCTGGTCTGGATGTAGATGGAGCAGGCGGCGGCGCACCCGGTCACCTCCGGTATGGTGATGCCGCTGTCGGCCTGGCTCAGGGGGAAGCCGTACTCGGCGGCGGCGTTCCACAGGAAGGGCTCGTCGTAAAAAATATCCAGCCGGCTCCCGCCGCCGTATATCGCCTTCATGGCGGCGGCCTGCTCCTCCGGGCCGAGGGCGTACTGTTCATAGTAGCGGTGGGCGGCCTCATCGTGCCCGAAGGGCTTTAAGGGAAGGAAGATGAGCCGCTGACCGCCCAGGTCTTCGGTCAGCCGGATGATATCCCTTATCTGCCCCAGGTTGAGTTTGGAGAGCACGGTGGTGATGCCGTGGAAGAGGCCGGCGGTGGCGCAGCGGGCGGCCCACTCCCGGGCCACCGCAAAGTTGGCCCCGCGCTTGGTGAACTCGTAGACGGCGGCATCGGCCCCGTCGATGCTGAAGAGGACCTTGGGGGCGAAGGTGGCCAGGGCCGCCAGTTTGTCCGGGGTGAAGGCGTTGCCGTTGGTGATGACGAACGTCTCGATGCCGGCCTGGCGGAACATCCCGCCAATCTGGGGCAGGTCATGGCGCAGCAGGGGCTCGCCGCCCTCCAGGATGACCCAGCGCGGTGCCATCCCGATGATATCCCGGGCCACCTTGACCGCCTGGTCGTGGCTCAGCTCACCGGCTTCCATGCCCACGCAGTGCTGGCATTTCAGGTTGCAGATACTGGTGATAGCCCAGTCCACGTATATCGGGCGGTTCATATTCTTTCCCTCCAGAAGACGTAGTCGGTGACCGAGCCGGCGGCCCGGTCAATCATCAGGTGCTTTACCAGCGGGGCGTAGTAGCCGCCGTACAGCCCGTTGCCCACCATGGCGTGGCCCTGGGCAGCCACCTTGCTCTTATCGGACAGGGCCGGCAGCGGGCTTACCGTGTAGCCGATGGCCTCCAGGCGGCTGGCCACCGGCCGGTAGATGTTGGCGTAGCCGGTCAGCCGTCCGGAGAGAT
>JAZDIY010000195.1:0-2932 GCA_043804445.1 Chloroflexota bacterium
CGGATACCGGGCGAGGTTTCTGGCCGCCGGGGCCGGTGACGTGCACCTGGCGGGCTCGGGGCCGGCCCTGTTCGCCTGGTTTGACCGCCGGGCACGGGCCGGGCCAGTATACCGGAACCTGGTAAAAGAGGGTATGGAGACCTATCTGGCGGCAACCCTGGCCGGAAAATAATTGCCCGCCTCTTGACAGACATGAGATAATAGTTTATTGTTCATAGTTAAAAAGGGAGGTGTACCAATGCAGGCTTATTGCGTCAAATGTCGTGCCAAGAGAGAGATGAAAAACCCCAAGAGTATCACCATGAAGAACGGCAAGCCGGCTACCCAGGGGGTATGCCCGGTCTGCGGCACCAAGATGTTCCGCATCGGTAAGAGCTAGGGGTTACTCAAGAAGAACTACATCGCCGGGCCGGCGGGCATCATCGGGTTGATGCCCGCCGCCGGTGTGTGGTTGCCTCTCCGGGGTCTCCGGAAGAGGTTACCTTTAGCCTTGCTCTTCGGCGACGGTGGCCCCGTGTCGGTCTTCATATTCACACAGGGCAATCATCAAGCCGTGGCAATCCCTGGGGTGAAAGAAGGCTTCTTTCAGGCCGCCGATGGTGGACTGGCCGATTAGCTTGAGGCCCTTTTGCTCCAGTTCTTTGATGGCTCCGCTGAGGTCGTCCACCCTCAGTATGGCCCCGTACAGGCCCTCGCCCCTTTTCTCAATGAACCGGGCCACCGGCCCGTCGGGCGTGGTGCTCTGGACCAGCTCCAGCCCCATCGCTGCCCGGTTGTACCTCACCTGCTGCGCCTGGTCAACCCTGACCCCGTCAAATCTGAGCCCCAGCAGCTCGGCGAAGCGTGCCGTGGCCACCTCCAGGTCCTTCACCGCCACCAGGATACGGTCAGTACCGGTTACTTTCATCAGCCCTCGTGCCTCCTTTCCCGGACAGATTTTACCGCTATACCGTGAGCCGCCGCCTCATGGCAACCAGGGCCACGGCGAAAAAGATTACCGTTATTACCACGATGAGTCCCAGCGCCCCCAGGAGCTGGAGGGAGAGCTGGCCGCTGAACAGGCCCCGGGTGATGTGGACTACGGGGGTGAGCGGGGCTATCCAGCTCAGGCGCTGCACCACTTCGGGGAAAGAGGTCAGCGGAAAGAACACCCCGCTGAAGAAGAACATGGGGGTAACGAACAGGGTGAAGTAGTAGTTGAAGCTGTATATCGCCGGCACCACCGAGGTGAAGAGCATGGCGATGGCGGCGAACATGATGCCCTCCAGGAAGGCCAGCGGCGGGATGAGCAGGGCCCAGGGCGAGTGCACCAGCCCGAAGGCGGCGGCCACGGTCAGGATGACGGTGCCGGTCATCATGGAGCGGGTGGCCCCCCAGAAGATTTCCCCGGCCACGACGTCCTCCGCGTTGAGCGGGGTGGCGATGATGGCGTCAAAGGTCTTCTGGTACTCCATGCGCACGAAGCTGCCGTAGGTGCACTCGAAGGTGGCGCTGAACATGGCGTAGCTGGCGATGATGCCGGGGGCGATGAAGTCCATGTAGCTCTGGCCGCCCACCACCCCGACGTAGGCCCCCAGCCCCATGCCCATGGCCAGCAGCACCAGCACCGGCTCCGCCACGAACCCGGGGGCCTCCGAGTGCCAGAGGCGGAAGAAGACGTCCCGGTTGCGCTGCCAGACCCGGATGAAGCGCCAGGAGAAGAGTCTCATTCGTTGAGGCCCCTCCCCGTCAGCCGGAAGAAGACGTCCTCCAGGGTGGCCGGCCTCGGTCTTGGCCTGTCTCCAGCCTTGGTTATCCCGTCCAGAGGCTCAACCGTCTCCAGGTGAAAGACCTGAATCCGGTCTCCGGCGTCATCGAAGTCGAGGTGGCGGCGGGCCAGTTCCTGAATAATCTCCCCCTTGTCCGCCGGGTCCGGGCCAATCTCCCATACCTGCTGGCCCGCGTACCGGGAGATAAGCTCCCGGGGGGTGTCCAGGCCCAGTATCTGGCCCTGGTGCATGATGGCCACCCGGTCACAGAGGGCGGCCGCCTCCTCCATATTCTGCGTGCACAGCAGCTGGGTCACCCCCCGGGCCTTGAGTTCGGCCAGCTGGCGCCAGACCAGGTATTTGGCCTGGGGGTCAAGGCCGATGGTGGGCTCGTCCAGCACCATGATGTGGGGCTGGTTGATGAGACCGCGGGCGATGAGCAGGCGCCGTTTCATGCCCCCGGAGAGCTCTTTGAGGTGGCTGCGGCGCTTGCCCTCCAGCTCGAACAGCTTCAGCACGGCCAGGCAGCGCCGGCTGGCCTCCTGCTTCGGTATGCTGAAGTAGCGGGCAAAGGTCAGCAGGTTCTGCTCTACCGTCAGGTCCGGGTCCAGGTTGTCCAGCTGGGGGACCACGCCCATGATGGCCTTCACCTGGCGGGCCTGGCTGGTCAGGCGGTTGCCCTGTACCAGTATCTCGCCCTCCGTGGGCGGGGAGACGGCGGTAATCATCCGGATGAGGGTGGTCTTGCCGGCCCCGTTGGGCCCCAGCAGGCCCAGGCACTCGCCCTCGGCTATCTCCAGGGATACCCGGTCAACGGCCAGCAGGTCGCCGTACTTTTTGGTCAGGTTTATGGTCTGAATGATGGCCATGATTTTTGCGGTGTGGTTATGGGTGGCACCCTCAACCATGATACCATCTGGAGAGATAAGGGGACAATGTCTACCGATTTAATGCCGCAAGTGGTAATTGTGACAACCTCACCCCCTTAATCCCCCTCTCCTTAAAGTTAAGGAGAGGGGGAAGAATAGTAATGAAGGGGCTTTCGCCCCTTCAAACTACCCCGGATTTCAGTGCGTAGCTAAACACCACGGATTAGTACAAGTTCCTGTCTGTCAGGTGTAACAGTAATTGAATCTTTTTGAGGGCAGAAGGATTCCTTTACAGCCATAAGCGGAATAATATAT
>JAZDIY010000196.1:0-7475 GCA_043804445.1 Chloroflexota bacterium
AGAAGATGAATGCCCACGGCGCGGATATGGTGGAGGAGCTTATCAGGATAGTGGCCGACCTGAAACAGGATGACGGCATCAGGGCGGTGATTGTCACCGGGGCCGGGCCCGCCTTCTGCGCCGGGGCTGACCTCGCCTATCCGTTCCTGGGGCTGACCAATACCGCCGAGATCAGGCGGTTCATGAACCGGGCGCACACCGTACCCCTCGGCTTCCAGGCTATGGAAAAGCCGGTGGTGGCCGCTATCAACGGGCCGGCGATAGGGGCGGGGCTGAGCCTGGCCCTGGGCTGCGATATCAGGATTGCCTCGGAGAAAGCCCGCTTCGGCTCTGCCTTTACCGCCGTGGGCGTCCATCCTGATAACGGGGCCACTTACTTCCTGCCCCGGCTGGTGGGGCTGGGACGGGCCATGGAGCTAATGCTCACCAACCGCATCATTGATGCCCAGGAGGCCGAGAGGATAGGGCTGGTCAATATGGTAGTACCTCCGGAGCAGCTGGAACCTACCGTTAAAGAGCTGGCCCGGCGCCTGGCCCAGGGCGCCCCGGTAGCCCTGGCCCTGACCAAGAACTCCCTCAACCAGTCCCTGGGCCAGGACCTGGACACTATGCTGGAGACGGAATCCAAGGCCCAGAGCATCTGCTACCTGACCGAGGACTGCAAGGAAGGGGTGGAAGCCTTCCTGGGGAAGAGAAGGCCCGTTTTCAAGGGGCGCTGAAGCACACTTCCGGCCCGTTGTTATCCCAGGGCCGGGTTCCCCGCCGGGCAGCTTGACAGCCAGGTGCCCGGAAGGTATCATCTTACTGGGATAAAAGAGTACACGGTCAGCTCATGACGGGCTGATTCGGGAAATCCCGGCCTACCACTCACCAGAAAGCTAACCGAGGGAGGAGTTTGCCGTGCTGGACTATAAGAAGGAAGGCAAAGTAGCGGTTTTCACCATCAACCGTCCGGAGGCGATGAACGCCCTCAACCTGGAGGTACTGGAGGGGTTATACCAGGCGATGGTGGACTTCCGCGACGATGACAATCTGTGGGTGGGCATCATCACCGGTGCCGGTGACCGGGCCTTCTGCGCCGGTGCCGATATCAAGAGTGCCCTGGATGCCAGAAGGGAGCATGCTCACGCCCCCTGGGTACCGCAGCCCAGCTCACTGGGGGGACTGGAGGTATGGAAGCCTCTCATCGCCGCGGTCAACGGCGTCGCCCTCGGGGGTGGGCTGGAAATTGTACTGTACTGCGATATCCGCATCGCCTCGGAGACGGCCAAACTAGGCGTTCCGGAGGTGACCCTGGGTCTCCTGCCGGGCATGGGGGGCACCCAGCGGCTACCCCGTATGATTCCCTGGTGTAAAGCGGCGGAACTGGTGCTCATGGGCAAGCCCATAGATGCCCAGGAAGCCTACCGTATCGGCCTGGTAAATAAAGTAGTGCCACCGGACCAGGTCATGTCCACCGCCCGGGAGTGGGCGGAAGCCCTCTGCCGCGTGGGACCACTGGGCGTGAGGTATGCCAAAGAGGCGATGACTCGAGGCTGTAACATGAGCCTGGCCGATGGACTGAGGCTGGAGGACCGGTTATTCGCCATAGCCGCCGGTACCGAGGATTTCAGAGAGGCGCGGGACGCTTTTATCGGGAAACGGAAACCGGAGTTCAAGGGCAAATAACTAGCGAGGAGACCTATGGAAATCAAGCGAGTCGGTGTCGTTGGCTGCGGGCTAATGGGTTCAGGCATCACCCAGGTGTGCGCCCAGGCAGGCTATCAGGTGACGGTATCGGAGATAAACCAGGAGCTGCTCAAGAAGGGCCTGGGCTCCCTCGATGGCCGACTGGCCAAGAGCGTGGCGGATGGAAAGATGTCCGCACCGGATAAGGCCGCCGTCCTGGGGCGGATTACCGGTACTACGGATACCAAGGACTTCCGGGGATGCGACCTGGTCATCGAGGCCGCGGTGGAGAACATGGACCTGAAGAAGAAGATATTCGCGGAACTGGACGGCATCTGCCCCGCTCATGCCATCCTGGCGAGCAATACCTCGGGCCTGTCCATTATCGGCATGGCTTCCGCCACCAAACGACCGGAGAAGGTGCTGGGCACCCACTTCTTCAACCCCGTGCCGGTCATGAAACTGGTGGAGGTGGTGCGGAGCATCGCCACCAGTGATGAGACATTAGAGTCCGTCAAGGCCTTCGTCAAATCGCTGGGCAAGACCCATATCGTCGCCAAGGATACGCCGGGGTTCATCGTAAACCGGCTGACCAGCGCTCTCATGCTCACGGCGATACGCCTGCTGGAGAGCGGTGCCGCTACCAGGGAGGATATCGATACCGCCGCCACTCTGGGTCTCAACCATCCCATGGGCCCCCTGGCCCTGTTAGACCTGGTGGGCATTGACACCGTCTATCACAACAATCTGGTAGTCTACGATGAGCTCAATGACCCCCTTTACGCTCCACCACCGCTGATGCGAAGCATGGTGGCGGCGGGCTGGCTGGGGCGTAAGACGGGCAAGGGTTTTTACGATTACAAATCGAATAAATAAGGGGGAGAAAATATGCGAGAAGTAGCGGTACTGGGCGTGGGCATGACCAAGTTCGGGGTCTCCGAGAAGACCCAGCTGGAGATGTTTGGCGAAGCCGCCATGGATGCCATCAACGAGTCCAACATCAAGCTGACCGACATCCAGCAGGTGCTGGTGGGCAGCAGCGATGCCGAGATATCCGAAGGGCAGCATGTCATCGCTTCCATGTGCGCCGGCGAAATCGGGCTAGCCGGCCTGCCGGCCACCCGGTTTGAGGGTGCCTGTGCCGGCAGCATGATGGCCATCCGGGATGCCTTTATGTGGGTGGCCTCCGGGTTCTACGATTTCGTCCTGGCCGGGGGCACGGAGAGGCAGCAGATAATGGGCACCTCCCTGGCCACCCGGGTGATGAACATGGGCATGCACAGCACCTATGAGTCTCCCACCGGGCTCACCTTCCCCGGCATCTTCGCCATGATGGCCCACCTCTACGCCCATAAGTACGGCATACCCCTCCCTCAGCTGAAAGAGGCCATGGCCCGGGTGGCCATCAAGAACCATAAGAACGCCACACATAACCCTAAAGCCCATTTTCAAAAGGAAATTAGCCTGTGGGACGCTTTCAGCGCCATGATGGTGAGCACCCCGCTCCAGCTCTACGATTGCTGCCCCATGTCGGACGGGGCCGCTGCCGTGGTGATAGCCCCGCTGGAGTTAGCCAGGAAGCTGGTCAAGAAGCCGGTGGTCATCGCCGGCGTAGGCCAGAGCTCGGCGGCCTCCCTGTGCAGCCAGAAGGACATCGCCCGGGTCAGCGCCCGGGAGAACTCCTCCCGGCAAGCCTATAAGATGGCGGGGCTCACCCCCAAGGATATCGACCTGGCCGAGGTACATGACTGCTTCACCATTGCCGAGATAGTGGCCACCGAGGGCCTGGGTTTCTTCGACTTCGGCGATGGGTGGAAGGCCGTGGAGCGGGGGGATACCCAGATTGGCGGCAAGATACCCATCAATCCTTCGGGGGGGCTGAAGGCCAAGGGACACCCGGTAGGGGCCACCGGGGCGGCACAGGCATATGAGGTGGTCAAGCAGATAAGAGGCGAGTGCGGGGAACGGCAGGTGGAGGGGGCCAAAATCGGCATGACCGATACCATCGGGGGCACATTGGCTTCAATTGGTAATTGCATCTTAAAGAGAGGTTGGTAGCATGGAATACACGCTGACATCCAAACAGTGGCGGCACGCTTTCAGGGAGGGTAAGTTCCTCGGGTTGAAGTGCAAACAATGCGGGGCGTACACCGTACCCCCGCAGAAAGTATGTAGCCAGTGCCAGAGCGAGGACATGGAAGTCACTGAGCTTTGTCGGAACGGCGAGGTTCAAACCTTTACCTTAACCCAGGTGCCCGCTGAGGGATTTGAAGCCCCCTACATCGTCGCCCTGGTGAAGCTGGACGAAGGGCCCTGGATAACTACCAATATCATTAACGTGGACCCCAAAAAGGCCAACATGGGCATCATCGGACGCAAGGGTAAGGTGGGCTATAAGGAGGTGCCGGCGGACAAATTCTCCGGCGGCGAGCGCATCGCCATGACCTTCTCCGTGGAGTAGTCCCAGGGCATACCCCCGGCCCGGTTTTCGAGTATTAACCTCACCTGGAGGGGGCAAACGGTTAAAAATATCTGTGGCCTGGGGCAAGGATGCACCCGGTGGCATTCTTAAAACAGAGAGCCCGGTTAAACTATTATCTTGGGAGGTAAAGCATGCCTATTACAGACCAGTTAGCTCAGGTGGTAGGTGCCGAGAATGTTCTGGATGACCCGAAGGTAATTGAGGCCTATACCAAGGACCACAGTCTGACACCGCGGGGTTTGTTCACCGGCGTGGTGCGGCCCAAGACTGCCGAGGAAGTACAGAAGATAATCCAGCTGGCCAATGAAAAGAAGTTCCCGGTGATCCCCAGCAGCTCGGGAATTCATTTTCACGGGGGGGCCATACCCAGGCTGGGTGGGGTGGTGCTTGACATGAGCCGGATGAACGCCATCCGGGAAATAGACGAGGTGAACCGGGTAACCCACCTCGAAGTGGGGGTAAACTGGGAGCAGTTACAGAACGAGCTGGAGACCAGGGGATACCGTTCTATAATTCCGTTGCTTCCCCATGCCTCCCGCTCGGTAATCACTGACTGGCTGGAGAGGGAGCAGCCAGTGGTCCACGTCACCGAGTACGCTGACGCCCTTTACTCAATGCAGGTCATCTGGGGTAGTGGCGAGGAGTTTGTTACTGGCTCCGCCTCCATAAATCACTTCAGGAAGGAACTGTGTGCGGCTGACGGTGTCAACCCCAGCGGCCCCGGCCCGGTAGACTATTACCGCTTCCTGGAGGGTGCCCAGGGAACCATGGGGGTGGTGACCTGGGGTATCGCCAAATTTGAGGAGATACCCTCCCTGACCAAGACCTTCTTCATGCCGGTAAATAATGTCGAAGACGCCATTATCCCGATATATAAGGTGCTCAGGCGGCGGATTGGCTACGAGTGCGTGCTGCTGAACAGCACCAATCTGGCCGCCATCCTGACCGAGGACTGGCCCGATCAGTTTAATGAGCTGAGGTCGGCCTTTGCCCCCTGGACCATTGTCCTGGTCATCGGCGGGTTGAAGCGCCGTCCTGAGGAGAAGGTGGCCTACGAAGAGAAGGCCCTAAGAGAGATAAGGATGGCCCACTTCCCCAACATACTGCTTACCAACAGCCTCCCCGGTATGTCTGGTATTGACCGGAAGCTCCCCGGCATACTGCGTAAGCCCTGGCCCAAGGACAAGACCTACTGGAAGCATGCCTATAAAGGTGGCTGCCAGGACCTGATGTTCGTTACCACTCTGGACCGTGCCCCGGGCTTCATTGCGGCCATGAACGAGGTGGCCGGCCAGCACCAGTTCCTGACCGGTGATATTGGCTGCTCCGTGCAGCCGCTGGAAAACGGGCGTGCCTGCCAGATTGAATTCAACATCTACTATGACCCGGAGACCAAGGCCGAGGTGGCCAAGGTGCGTGGCCTCTACGCGGCGGCGGCGGCCAGGATGCTGGAAAAGGGGGCCTATTTTAACCGCCCCTATGGTATTGTGGCCGAGATGGCCTACCACCGGGCCGCCGATTACGCCGGGATACTGAAGCGAATCAAGAAGATACTGGACCCGAACAACGTGATGAACCCGGGTAACCTGTGCTTCTAGTTCTACCCGTGATGCCGAATAATCCATAGCAGGAGAATACAAGTGAAACCAGAAAAAGACTATGACGAGATCAAGTTAGGATTAGACCTGGAGGACTATCGCTGGACGGCGAAGACCTGCATGGGCTGTGCCGGTTGCAAGTGGGTGGACTTCATCTACGTCCCCGGGTTGGACTTCAGCTGGCGCTGCCCCTCCTGGCAGTACTACCAGTTCGATGCCCATAGTGGCTGCGGCAAGTGCCGCATCGTGACCGACCTGCTCAACAACCGGCTGGACTACTCCGAGCCGGAGCTGCAGAAGGTGGTCTATGCCTGCACCATGTGCGAGAGCTGTGACACCGGCTGCAAGCGTATCCTGGACATCGAGCCGGGCATGATGACCGAGTCGCTCCGGGCCAGGATGGTGGAGCTGGGCTATGGCCCCATGCCCCAGCACCAGAAGATAACCGATAATATCGAGAAGACCAAGAACCGCTACGGCAAGCCGCAGGCAGACCGCCTCAAGTGGCTGCCCAAAGACGTCAAGCCGGCTGATAAAGCTGATACCCTGTACTTTGTGGGTTGCCGGGCCTCTTTCGTCAACAACGAGATTGCCCAGGCGGCGGCCCACATCATGCAGGCGGCCAACGAGCGCTTCATGGTGATGAAGGACGAGCCCTGCTGCGGCTACTATGTCTTCACCACCGGCCAGGTGGCCAAGGCCCGCAAGATCGCCGAGGACAATATCAAGCGGATTGCCGAGACCGGGGCCAAGAGGGTGGTCTTTAGCTGTGCCGAGGGTTACCGTACCGTGAAGGTGGACTACCCCAAGCTCCTGGGGAAGTCAACCAGCGATTTGCCCTTTGAGGTGCTGCACCTGACCGAGCTTATCGACCCCTGGATACAGGAAGGCAGGTTGAAGCTGACCAACCGGGTGGATATGGCGGTCACCTACCATGATGCCTGTAACCTGGGCCGGATGAGCGAGCCCTGGGTTCACTGGGAGGGCAAGCGGGTCCACTGGGGTATCCTGGAGCCCGACCGCAAGTTTCGGCGGGGCACCAATGGTGTCTATGACCAGCCCCGCAACATCCTCAAGGCCATCCCCGGCATTGAGCTGGAGGAGATGCTCCGCCATCATGAGAACGCCTGGTGCTGTGGCAACGGGGGCGGGGCCAAGGACGCCTTCCCCGATTTCGCCAAGTGGACGGCGGGTGAGAGGCTGCGCGAGGTCCATGCCACCACCGGGGCGGAGGCCATCGTGGCCGCCTGCCCCGGGTGCAAGGAAAACTTCAACCAGAGTATCAAGGCCGCCGGTGATAGCCTGAAGGCCTACGATATCCTCGAGCTGGTCGCTAAGGCGATTGGTAAGTAAGGTAAGGAGAGGTTAATCATCATGAGTAATACGAAAGTGAAGAAACTGATACCTGAAGAAGCCTATATCGCCCTTGAAGGTGTGGTCGGGGCCCAGTTCATCACCACCGACCCGGTGCAGTGCCAGGCGTACACCGGCCGGGGCTATTCCCGGGAGCAGTGGTGGTATGCCAACGAGGTGCCCCGGCCGGCCTGCGTGGCTATGCCCAAGAACACCGAGGAGGTGGCCCGGATAGTCAAGATATGCAACCGCTATCTGATACCCTGGCTGCCGGCTTCGGCCATGTGGTCCATAGAGTGCTGCCCCCGCTTCCGTCCGGACTTTGTGACCATAGACCTGAAGCGGATGGACCGGCTTGAGATTGACGAGAAGAA
>JAZDIY010000197.1:0-2041 GCA_043804445.1 Chloroflexota bacterium
CCCGTTCCACGACATCAGTCGCAGCGGCCAGGGCCTCGTCCAGGTCAGCGGCCGGTACCGTCTCTATCACCGGGTCGGTGCCCTTCTCCTGCACGCCGATCCTGGCACGCCCCCCCGCCAGGGAGACCACCACCTTCAGCCCCGTGTCAGTGTCAGCCATGTTTCACCTCCATAGACAGTTTCTTCACTGATAAATGTGTCAGCCTGGCCACTCCCTCGGGCGTGGCCGGCACGGTGCGTAGCGAACCGGCCTCCAGGTCGAGATAGACCTGCCACCAGGAAAGACGGCCCTCCAGGAGCTGCCGCACCACCTCCACCACCAGCCCGGCCATGAGCTGGTTGATGGTGGGGCCCTGGTCGCCCGCGGCCAGGGCCTGGGCGCAGGATGGCGCAGGCGCCGGAACCAGGAGATCCGGCTGCACCAGGGTAGGCAGCGGCAGCGCGTAGCAGGTCCCCGCCGCCGGATCGAAACACCCCCGCAGCTCCCGCAGGTGGTTGATGCTGGCATTCCCCACCAGGACCTGGCCGAACTCGCGGCCGTTGCCGGCGTCCACCCACCACCGGCCCGAACTCACCAGCCGGGCGATGGCGGCCCGGGCGGCGGCATTATCCACGCAGCCCACCCCCAGGAACGCGTCCAGGGGCAGATGCTCCAGGAAGCGGGCGGAGTAGGCCACGGGGCGGTGGTACCTCCGGGCCAGCCTCTCGGCCAGGGCCTGGGCCTTATAGCGGCCCAAATCCTCGGGGCCGAAGTTCTGGCGGCCCAGGTTCCTCTCCTCCACCCGGTCGCCGTCGATGAGGAGGAGCTTGAGGCCGGGGGCATCCAGCAGCAGTCGGCACAGGCCCTCGGCGGCGAATCCCCCGGTGCCGCCACAGCCCACCACAACTATCGTGTTGCGGGTACTACCGAAGCTGGTAGTGAGCTTGTTGCTCAGTCGATACTCCATGACTCATATACTCCATGCGTCATCCAGGCCGCTGGGCACCCTGTCAAACACCTCGGCCAGGCTCACCGGTGAGAAGTAGCCGTAGACGCACAGCCGCGCCATGGCCTGGGGCATCAGCTCGTCCAGGTGCCCCAGCACCACCGATACCACCAGGCCCTGGTCGTCGCGGTCGTCCTGGGGGCTGAAGAAGGCCCCCATCCGGCCATGGGAGTGGAGGTCAGCCACAGTGCCAGGAACAACCTGATAGGTGACGTGGCCGACGTCGGCCTCCTGCTCCGGCAGTCTCAGGCTGTAGTTGGCGCCGTCCCAGATGATGGCCGCATACATCTCCTGGTCAGGCCGGGCGGCCATGACGTCGGTGGCCAGGGCCAGGAGGTGGCCGGGGATCGGGCCATGCTTCAGTTCCAGGAGGGGGTCCAGGGCCGGCAGCCCCCTGACCAGGGCCGGAGCCACCAGGATGCGGGCCGCCAGCAGGTGGTTCTGTGATTCCAGGAACAGCCCGTTGCCGGCCAGGACGTAGGTGTAGCCGGTGCCCGGCCCTGGCTCAGCACCCTGTATCACGTATCCGGCGAGCCTCATGGATGCAACACCATGTCGGTCGGCAGTCCCTCAGGCCATTGACCCGCAGCGGCCAGGTCTGCCAGGCTGTAGCTACCTTTCAACTCAAACCAGGGCCTTAACCAGTCATCATCTGGCTTTTGGCCCGTTGACAGCACTACATAATCGTCGCCGGTCATCCCATTTACGAAGTGAAGTAGCTTAGCTGTCTTTGGCATGTTCCCCTCCATTCCTTATCGTCACCTTGCCGGTCTTGAGGTTGAGCATGATGCCGGCTATGGTATCGTTGCCCTCCGGGGTCAACCAGGCATTGGCGCTGTCAAACAGGTCGAAGTACAGGGTATCTTCGTCCTCGAACCCTATGTGCAGGGTCCGGTCGTGCTCCCGGTCCACCCAGAAGCCGTCAAGTTTACTAATACAAACGCATTAAGCCTTAATGCATCATCACAAAAACTAAGGTACCTGTCATTGCGAGCGAAGCGAAGCAATCTCTTGGCTTCCTGAAGCTCCCGGCAAGATTGCTTCGTCGTCCGCCG
>JAZDIY010000198.1:0-2410 GCA_043804445.1 Chloroflexota bacterium
CGTCCGGCCCCGCTCCAAAGAGCCCGTAAACGCAAATGATTAGTAATCGGTTAGTAAAAGCAAGAAAGCCCCCTTTTCGGGGGCTTCTCTTTTGTGATTTTAGCTTTAGAAATTGGTAGCGGGGGTTGGATTCGAACCAACGACCTTCGGGTTATGAGCCCGACGAGCTGCCACTGCTCCACCCCGCGACGTATTTCAAGTATAGCTAACCGGGGCGGCAGTGTCAAGCCGAATGGGGGGTGGTGAAGCCGCTGGTAAAGAAGCCGCTTACCTGGTCGGCCATCTCGTCCTGGTGCCCCAGCCAGAAGTGGTCGGCCCCGGCCACCACCCTCACCTGCCTGGGCTCGGGGAGGGCGGCGGTGTACCGCTCAAAATCAGCCAGGGGGACGATAAAGTCACCGTCGCCGACGATAAGCAGCTTGGGCCGGGTATAGTCCTTGAGCTGCTGCCAGCCGGCCTCCGAAAGGGCCGGGGAGACCAGGGCCAGCCGGCTGACCCCCTCGTCCTCCCGGGCTACCGGGGCGACCACGCTGGCCCCGAAGGAGTAGCCGGCCAGGCCGATACGGGCCCGGTCAACCTCCGGGGCGGCCCGGACGAAGGCCAGGGCGGCGCGGACGTCGTCCTGCTCGGCGATGCCCCCGCCGAAGCTGCCCTGGCTGTCGCCCACGCCGCGGAAGTTGAAGCGCAGGGTGGCGATGGCCTGCTTTTCCAGGGCCTGGCAGATGGCGAAGACGACGCTGTTGGCCATGTCGCCCCCGTAGAGCGGGTGGGGGTGGCTGACGATGACCGCCGGGAAGGGGCCGCCGCCCGGCGGCCGGTGCCAGATGCCCTCCAGTGTCAGCGGCCCGCAGGGGAAGGTAAGGTGGGCCTGGCTCAATCGTCGCCTTCTTTGTGCTTGTAGTCTTTGGGCTTGCCGATGTCCCGCCACCAGGACTTCAGCCGGCCGGTCACGTCCTGCTCGTACCCCTGGTCGCTGGGGGTGTAGAACTGGCTGTCCTTGATGGCGTCGGGCAGGTTCTGCTGCTCCACGAAGTGGTCCGGGTAGTCGTGGGGGTATTTGTAGTCTTTCCCGTAGCCCATCTCCTTCATCATCGGCGTTACGGGGTTGCGCAGGTGGAGGGGCACGTCCTGGTTGAGGCTCTTTTTTATCTCTTCCTGGGCCTTGCCGTAGGCCTCGTACAGCGAGTTGCTCTTGGGGGCCGAGGCCAGGTAGGTGGCGGCCTGGGCCAGGGCCAGGTTGCCTTCGGGCATGCCCAGGAACTGGACGGCCTGCTGCGCCGCCACGGCAAACACCAGGGCCCAGGGGTCGGCCAGCCCCACGTCCTCCGAGGCGAAGCGTATCAGCCGCCGGGCCACGTAGAGCGGGTCTTCCCCCGCCTCCAGCATCCGGGTCAGCCAGTATAGGGAGGCGTTGGGGTCGGAGCCCCGCATGGCCTTGTGCAGGGCGGAGATAACGTCGTAGTGCTGTTCCCCCTCCTTATCGTAGCGCAGGGCCTTGTGCTGGAGGGCCTCTTCCACGGTGGGCAGCTCAATATAGCGGTGCCCCTTAGCGTCGGGGGTGGTGGCCAGGGCGGCCAGCTCCAGGGCGTTGAGGGCGATGCGGGCATCGTTGTTGGACCCGGTGATGAGGTGCTGCAGGGCCTCCGGGGACAGCTCGGCATTGAGCGCCCCCAGGCCTTTCAGCTTGTCTTTGATGGCCCGGAAGATGATGATGCGCAGCTCCTCGGCGTTGAGCGGGTTCAGGGTAAGCACCCGGCAGCGGGAGAGGAGGGGGGCGATGACCTCGAAGGAGGGGTTCTCGGTGGTGGCCCCGATGAGGGTGATGGTGCCGTCCTCGACGACGGGTAAAATGGCGTCCTGCTGGGCCTTGTTGAAGCGGTGAATCTCGTCGATGAAGAGGATGGTCCGCTGGCGGTACATCTTGCGGTACTCCCGGGCCTCGTCGATGAGGCGGCGGACCTCGGCTACCCCGGAGCTGACGGCGCTGATGGGGCTGAAGTTTGATTTGGTGCTGTTGGCGATGATGTAGGCCAGGGTGGTCTTGCCGCTGCCCGGTGGCCCCCAGAGTATCATGGAGGGGAGCTGGCCGCTATCAATGGCCTTTCTCACCAGGCGCCCGGCCCCCACCAGGTGCTCCTGCCCGACGAACTCGGTCAGGGCGGTGGGCCTCATCCGGGTGGCGAGGGGGGCCTCCTGGCTGAGCTGTTCATCTAGCTGCCGGTCAAACATGTTCATAATATCAACCCCATCATAGCTTTGATTATCTATTGGTTATGTTTCCTCTTTATTTATCTCTACCCATCTCTCTGAATCGCTTATCTTCCACCATCGTATAATTATTTGCTGTCCAGGGAGTAATGTTCCATCAAGACGATATTGATTATGTCCTAATTCTCTTAATGTTTTTTGT
>JAZDIY010000199.1:0-3018 GCA_043804445.1 Chloroflexota bacterium
CCACCGCAAGCACTGGCTCTAACGACTATGGTCTTTATTAAGTAATGAAGGTCTCTTACCGTCTGCTCATCGTGGCCACCGTCTTCGTTACCTGTCTCATCACGGCCAACGTGATTGCGGTGAAGGTGGTGGCCCTGGGCCCCTGGCTGCTGCCGGCGGCCATCATCGTTTTCCCGGTGAACTACATCTTCGGTGATATCCTGACCGAGGTCTACGGCTACCGCTGGGCCCGGCGGGTTATCTGGCTCGGCTTCCTGTGCAACCTTCTCTTCGTGGTCTTCGTCTGGCTGGGGCAGCTGCTGCCGCCGGCCGGTTTCTGGTCGGGGCAGGCCGCCTACGAGAGCATCCTGGGCTATACCCCCCGGCTGCTGGCCGCCTCCTTCTGCGGCTACCTGGCCGGCGAGTTCGCCAACTCCTACGTGCTGGCCCGGATGAAGATACTGACCCGCGGGCGCTGGCTGTGGAGCCGTACCATCGGCTCCACGGTGGTGGGGCAGGGGCTGGATACCACCATCTTCATCACCCTGGCCTTCATCGGCACGCCCGCCTTCGTGCCCATCATCATCCTGTACCACTGGCTGGCCAAAACGCTCATCGAGGCGGTGGCCACCCCCTTGACCTATACCGTGGTGAACTACCTGAAGAGGACTGATGCCGTTGACGCCTATGACGACGATACCCGCTTCAATCCCCTGCTGGTGGTCGACTAGGCTGGAGAGCGAGGTCGGTTGACTATGAAGGTCCGGCTGCTGGGGGCGCATAACTGCGAATCGGCGGAGACGAGGCTGGCCGGGGTGCTGGTGGATGAGGTGCTGGCCCTGGATGCCGGCGGGCTTACCGCCAGCCTGTCCCTGGCCGCCCAGGCCCGGCTTGAGGCGGTGCTCATCACCCACCACCACTACGACCACCTGCGGGACGTCCCCGCCCTGGCCATGAACTTCTTCCTTGATGAGGCTACCGTTGACCTTTACGGCACGGCGGCGGTGCGGGAGACCCTGGCCACTAACCTGCTCAACGATGACCTCTATCCCGCCTTTCTGGAGATGCCCGCCGGCCGGCCGACCATCAATTTCACCACCATCGAGCCCTACCGCCCGTTCCCGGTGGCCGGCTATGACATCCTGGCGGTGCCGGTGCCCCATACCGACGCCGCCGTCGGTTACCAGGTCACCTCCCCGGACGGCAAGGCGGTCTTTTATACCGCCGATACCGGGCCGGGCCTGGCCGGCTGCTGGGAGCACGTCTCTCCCCGGCTGCTGGTTATCGAGGTGACCGCCTCCAACCGCTTCGAGACGTTCGGGCGGGAGGCCGGGCATATGACCCCCGGTCTGCTGCAGGGGGAACTGGTTACCTTTCGGGAGATGAAGGGCTATCTGCCCCGGGTGGTGACGGTGCACATGAACCCCAGGCTGGAAGACGAGATAACCGCCGAGCTGGCCGCGGTGGCGGCGGCTTTGCACAGCCCGGTTGCCCCCGGTTGGGAGGGGATGGAGCTTCATCTTTAGCGCCGCTGGTGGCGGGCCGGCGGCAGACTGGGGTGAGGGTGATTAGCCAGCCCAGATTTATGGTGGACCATAACGTGGGCAAGCTGGCCCGCTGGTTACGCCTGATGGGTTATGATGCCGTCTTCTTTACCGGCCAGGATGACCAGCAGATGGTGACCGCCGCTCTGGCCGAGGGCCGGATAGTACTGACCCGCGATACCCGGATTATGGAACGGCGGGTGGTCACCAGTGGCCGGCTGAAGGCCATGCTCATCCGGAGTGACCGCCCCGAGGTGCAGCTGCGGCAGCTGGTGGCGGCCTGCCATCTGGACAGCCAGCTCCACCCCTTTACCCGCTGCCTGGAGTGCAATCAACCCCTGGCGGCGAGGACCCGGGAAGAGGTGAAAGGCCGGGTGCCCCCCTACGTTTACCGTACCCAGGGCCAGTACATGGAGTGCCCTGGCTGCCACCGCCTCTACTGGCGGGGTAGCCACTGGCAGCGGATGACCGAGAGGCTGGCCAGGCTCGGGGATGACGCCGGGGGGCTAAGGGGCCACGGGGACGAACAGGGGGCTGCCGGCGGGGTAGATTAGCTCCAGGAAGATGGTTATCTTGCCCAGGGCGCTGTCCTTGTCCGCCGGGTTGTGAAAAGTGAGCGTGTAGGTGCTGCCCTGCGCCTGGCTGGCCACAAAGGAGAAGCGGTCCGAGGTCAGCCCGCCGCTGTCTCCGGCAGCCTCTCCTTTAGACTGGTGGATGAGAGAGTTGCCGGTGATGCTGAAGGCCACGTCGCTGCCCTTCTCCAGATAGAAGTAGCCGTCCACCCGGTCGCTATCGTTAAGCATGAGCAGCACCGAGACGTCCTGGCCGCCCCCGAGGCCCATTTTAATTTTGTTAATGCTCCACCCGGCGCCCACGCTGGCGTTCCGGACCGTCTCGGGGGCGGCGGCCTGGGATGACGAGGTGAGGCCCTTGGTCAGATCGCCAATCTCGGCACAGCCGGCGGCCAGCACCGTGGCCAGCACCATGACGGTAATGATGATGCTCTTCATATGGCATAAGCATAACTCGGTATCGGCTATCCGTCAATAAGCCGGCGGCGTTTTGCGACAAAAGTCGTAGGCGCCCGGCCCGGCTGGTGGTAATCTATAACTGGATTCAAGCTGAGAGGAGGCAGGTTATGACAATGACCAAGTCATGCCCCGGTTCCCGCACCATCCGCGAGCCGGTCCCGGATGAGATTAAGTGCCCTCAGTGTGGCGGGGAGGTGGAAATATGGACCGACGAGCTGAAGGCTACCTGCCCTAACTGCGGCCACAAGGTCTTCCGCGAGGCCCGGGTCTCCTGTATCGACTGGTGTCCCCATGCCCAGGAATGCGTCGGCCCGGAGGTTTACCAGCGGCTGAAGCCCGGTGGCGAGGCAGAGCTGGCCGAGGCTACACGGAAGACCGTGCAGGAGATCCTTGAAGAGCGTTTTGGCGCCAAAGGCAGCGCCTATTTTGACTCTGTGATCAGTGATGTCCTGGGCCTTGGTCCC
>JAZDIY010000200.1:0-2522 GCA_043804445.1 Chloroflexota bacterium
CATCATGGAAATCCGGGCGGGGACGGGCGGCGATGAGGCCGGCCTGTTCGCCGCCGACCTCTACCGCATGTACAGCCGCTACGCCCAGAACCAGGGCTGGAACGTGGATATCATTGACATCAACGAGACCAGCATCGGCGGCATCAAGGAAATCGTCCTGGAAATCAGGGGTAAGGGGGCCTTCAGCCGCTTAAAGTACGAGCGCGGGGTGCACCGGGTGCAGCGCGTACCCACCACCGAGTCCTCGGGGAGAATCCACACCTCCACCGCCACGGTAGCGGTGCTGCCCGAGGCCAAGGAGGTCGAGGTGAACATCAACCCGGAAGACCTCAAGATTGACATCTTCCACAGCGGCGGCGCCGGCGGGCAGAACGTCAACAAGGTGGCCACCGCGGTGCGTATCACCCACCTGCCCACGGGCATCGTCACCGTCTGCCAGGACGAGCGCTCCCAGCTGCGCAACAAGACCAAGGCCATGGCCGTGCTCCGCGCCCGGCTGCTGGACATCGAGCAGCAGAAGCAGGAAGGCGAAATCACCCGGCAGCGCCGCTCCCAGGTGGGCAGCGGTGGCCGCGCCGAGAAGATACGGACCTCCAACTTCCCGCAGGACCGGCTCACCGACCACCGCTTCGGCCTGACCCTGCATAACCTGCCCCGTCTCCTGGCCGGGGAGCTGGACGAACTCATCGACGCCCTGGCCACCAGCGACCAGACCAAGCAGCTGGAGACCCAGCCGGCATGACCCGGCAGGAGACACTGCGGCGGGCCCGGGAAATCCTGGCCGCCAGCCGTATCGACGAGGCCCACCTGGTCGGCGAGGTGCTGCTCCGGCAGGCCCTCAACATCAGCCGGGCGGAGCTTTACCGTGACCCGGAAGACGAGCCCAGCCCCGAGCAGGCGGCCGCCTTCTGGCGGCTGATTGAGCGGAGCCTCACCGGTACACCCGCCGCCTACCTTACCGGGCACCGCGAGTTCTACGGGCTCGACTTCCGGGTTGACCCCGCCGTTCTCATCCCCCGCCCGGAGACGGAGCGGCTGGTAGCCCTGGCCCTGGAGCGGGCGGCAAAAAGCGGGGCGGCCACCATCGCCGACATCGGCACCGGCTGCGGGGCCATCGCCGTCAGCCTGGCCGTCAACCTGCCGTCAGCCAGAATCTACGCCACCGATATCTCCCCCGCCGCCCTGGAGGTGGCCCGCACCAACGCCCGGAGCCACGGCGTCAGCCGCCGCATCGAGTTCCTGACCGGCGACCTGCTGGCACCACTGCCGGGGCCGGTGGACCTCATCGTGGCCAACCCACCCTACGTGAAAACGGCGGAGCTGGCACCGCCCGATTTTGAGCCGGGGCTGGCCCGTGACGGCGGCCCGGACGGGCTGGCCCGGATACGTACCTTGTGCCACCAGGCCAGAGGCAAGCTCCGCCCCGGGGGCAGCCTGCTCATGGAGGTCGGCCGGGGACAGGCCAGCCCCGTCAGCCGGCTGCTGAAGCATCTTTACCCGCCGGCGGCCATCGGGGTTAGCCCGGACCTGGCCGGTATCGACCGGGTGGTCAGCCTGACCCTGCCCGACTGACACCAACCGCCTGAGCCATGCTCAGAGGGCACCCCTAACGGGTGCCCTCTTTCTATCTCACCACCGTTTACCAAATATTTACAGCCCCGGCGGGAATGTTTATGCCCTGTTTCTCATCCGGGCGGTAGGCTTTAAACGAGGTCACGGGAGTACCGCCAACCAGCCCCCTTCCCGTGCCACTGGCGAGGCCGCCGGAAGATACCGATGAGAAAGAAGTGGCTGTTACCCCTGCTCTCTGTACTACCGCTCACCCCCTGGCCCATTGCCTACGCCTTTGATTCGGCGGGCGCCAGTGTGGATACGGGGAACGGCATCCAGGTAGCGGCGGCCGGAGCCGAGGCGGCGCCAAGCTGGACCGCCTACGGCCGGGCCATCGGCGGCGCCAACCCCGGCGACCTTTTTTACGTCAACGCCACGGAAAGCCCCGCCGACATCGCGGTGACCCTGCTCATCACCAACACCGATGAGCTTATCCACCACTACCGATACCTCAACCTCAAGGTCGGCACTTACCGCCAGACCGCCGACGGCCAGTGGCAGCCCGCCACCTGGTGGGACGGCAACCCCCTTCCCGATACCTACCTCACCCTGCGCGGGGCCGCCGTCACCTTCAGCTTGCCGGGCCAGGCCAGCTACAAGGTCACCATTGACGGCGGCGCCTTCTACTGCTACGGCACCGGCGGCGAAGGCAGCGCCGCCCCCACCTTCTACCTGACCGCGGAATAGGCAGCGGAGACCGATAAAGATGACAGCACCGTGGGCCGACCACCAGCACTACCGGGCCGCCGCTTTCAGCGAGCACGCCCGGCAGATGCAGGCCTTCCGGCGTACCCACCATCAGACCAGGCTGGAACAGGACCGTACCCGGGCCACCATGCTGGATAACCTGCCGGCCCTGGCCCCCCTGCCCGCCACCAGGCTGGCCTGGTACTGGCGCAACTAGCTGAAAT
>JAZDIY010000201.1:0-4069 GCA_043804445.1 Chloroflexota bacterium
GTCTCGCACTTGGTGTTGATGCTGCAGCCGCCCTGGCAGTAGTGGACGGCGTAGCCGGTCTCGATGTAGTCCTTGCGCAGGTCAATGCCGAATTCCTTCAGCTTGATAAAGGCGGGGGTGCGCGACCACTTGCCGATCAACTCCTCCTTTTTTTCTTTAGGCAGGTGGGTTACCCCGGTGTAGACACCGCCGTGGGGGGTGGCCCGGCCTTCTTTAATCTCGTGGAAGATAGACCGGGAGATGAAGGCCCGGGTGGTGCGCTCCATTTTCACCGGGTCCCATTTCCGGATGAACCTTTCGTTGTTCTTGTTGTACATCCGGCCGTCCCAGGCCTCGTCCCACAGCAGGTGGAAGGGGACGATATCGCCTACCAGGGCCGGGGGCCAGATGGCGCAGGGCAGGGTCTGGTTGAACTCAAAGTCCATCATGTCCACCCCGATTCTGAGGGCCATCCCCTGTCCGTCACCGTTTATCTGGGGGTTGCCGGTGGTTACCGGGTACAGCCCTTCGTAGCCGCCGGTGGCCAGCATGGTGGTCTTGGCCTGGAGCACGGTGAACTTGCCGGTCTTCAAATCAATGCCCAGCGCCCCGACCACGGCACCGTCGCTGGTGAGCAGGTCGGTGGCAAAGAAGTCCTCCACCACCCTTATGCCGGGACGCTCCCAGATGACCGGGGGCAGTATCCGCAGGTAGATGTAGCCCAGCTGCCCCCTGGGGTAAAACTCGGGATAGATGGAGCGGCCCTGGGGGATGCTGCAGCCCAGCTGCCAGATTGGCTCCAGCTTGCCCTCCTCCTTCATCTTGTAGGTCCCGCCCCACTTGACGAGGTCCCTCACCGTATCGGGGATGTGGGCCAGGAAGGTATAGGCGTTTTCCTGGTTATTGAGGAAGAAGCCGCAGCGGAGGGTGTCCTCCACCTGCACGTCCAGGGTATCCTCGGGGGAGATACCCCAGCACTGGTAGCCCACCTCGGCCATCCAGCTGATGCTGGCATCGCGCCCGAAGGCACCTTTGGTGACCAGGGTGACATCGGCCCCCAGGTCGTGGGCCTCTACGGCGGCCCGGATGCCGGCCCTCCCGGCACCCAGGATTAGGACATCGGTCTGAATCACTTCGTCTTTCATCAATCTCTCCCCTTAATATGCCGTAATGGCGTTTCTCGGACACTGGCGCTCGCAGATGCGGCAGGACGCCCGGCAACAGCTGGGCTCATCAGACATGGTGGAGGTCTTGCCGATGACCAGGGCCTTCACCGGGCAGATGGCGGCACAGTTGCCACAGGCGTTACACTTGGTGGCGTCAACCACCCAGACGGCCTTGGGAACGTCTGATATTGCGGCACTACTCATGATCTAAGCCTCCCAATTATCTTCGTGCGGTTTCCTAGCTTGTTTTAGTATCAGCGGCTTTTTTCATCTCACCACGGAGACGTTTCGTTTCCTTCCTGTCCACCTCAAAGGTGACCGGGTCGATGGCCACGCCGTAGTCGCGGCGGGCGGCCTCCGGGCTCACCTTCTCGTTGCGCACGTCGGTAACCACCCGCTCGATATCCCGTTCGTAGGGTGGTCCCCAGCCTCCGGCCCCGGGCAGGATGGCCCGCAGCAGGTCACCATTATTGGCGATGAAGATGGACTTGCGCAGCTTGCGCTTCTTCCGGCCCGAGATGTGGTAGCTCTCGGCCAGGGCCCCTGGCTTGCCGCCGGCCAGTCCCCAGGCCGGAAAGTCGGCCCGGTCCACCCGCCACTGTACCAGGGGGTCATTGAAGAGCAGGCGGTAGTCTCTTACCATGCCCAGGCCGCCGCGGTACTTGCCGGCGCCGCCGGAGTCAGGGACGAGGCTGTACTGCTCGATGCGCAGCGGGTTGCTGTGCTCGATAGGCTCGGCCTGGTCCACGGAGTAGTTCATCCAGGGGCTGGTGCAGGCGGAGATGCCGTCGGCGTTGGGGCGCCCTCCCCAGGAACCCATCAGGAAGTCGGTAAAGACCACCGGGTTGCCGCTGGAGTCGGTACCGCCCAGGCAGACGCCGTAGTCGATGCCGGTGGTGTCGGCGGGTACCCGGTCCGGGGCGATCTTGGCCAGGGCCCCCAGCACTGCATCCCAGAGGCGGCCGATGGTGGCGCCGCGGCCGGCCACGCCGATGGGGAAGGCGGCGTTGACCACGGTGCCGGGGGGGGCGATAATCTTGACCGCCCGGTGCACGCCGCCGTTGGCCGGCACCTCCGGGTTGATGAGCACCCGTACCCCGGTATAGATCACACCAAGGGTGGAGGTATAGGGGAGGTTGATGGAGCCGCGGGTCTGCCGTGAAGAGCCGGTGAGGTCAAAGGTGATGTCTTCGCCCTTGATGGTTATCTTAACGTGGAACCGGACCGGGTCGGGGCTGAAGCCATCGTCATCCATGAAATCCTCGAATTCCCAGCTGCCGTCGGGCAGCTCCTTGATGGCGGCCCGGGTCATCCGCTCACTGTAGTCCAGCAGGTTGCTGATGTGCTTTTTCAGGGTGGGCCAGCCGCCCCAGTGCTGGGCCAGCTCGATGAACCGTTTCTCACCGATGGTGGTGCCGGCCACCTGCGACTCCAGGTCACCCAGTACCTTTTCGTGAATGCGCACGTTCTTTTCCAGGATGCGGTAGAGGGTGTAGTTGCGCACGCCCCGCTCGTAGTACTTCAGCGGCGGGATGCGTACCCCTTCCTGGAAGATTTCGGTGTTGTCACAGGCGTTTGAGCCCGGGGTGCGGCCGCCGACATCGAGCTGGTGGGCGATGGAACCGCAGAAGGCGACCAGCTCGTTATCGATGAAGACTGGCCGGATGGTGTAGATATCGGGCAGGTGGGAGGCCCCCTCGAAGGGGTCATTGCACATGAAGACGTCGCCGGGGTAGATGCGGTCCCCCCAGATTTTACGGATGGTGCGGACGGTGGTGGGCATCACCCCGGAGTGCGACGGGTTGACCCGTCCCTCGGCGACGATGTTCCCGTCGGCATCGGTGAGGCCGGTGGCGAAGTCAAATATCTCCCGTACCACGTGGGAGTAGCAGGTGCGGCACATGGTCAGGGCCATAGTATCGATGATTGAGGTCAACGAGTTATTGACCAGTTCCAGAGCAATAACATCAACATCCGTTTTTTTCGGCTCGCCCATAATACCTCCAGGACATTACGTTTCTATCTGAATGGTCTCCCACGTCCCCCGCCAGAACCGGCAGTCAGGCGGGATGACGCAGGTGGCATCGTAGAGCTCGATGATGGCCGGCCCCTTTCTCACCTTTTCGGTCAGCCCGGTCATGGCCAGAATCGGGGTCTCCTGCCAGCCGTAGTCCTTGCCGAAGTAGGCCCGCCGGCTCCCTGCTGCCTTGGCGGTAGAGGACTGCTTGCCCCAGGGGCTGATGAAATCGGGGTGGACCTCCGCCGTGGGCGGGATGCGGGCCACCAGCCGCAGGTTGACCAGGTCAACCGCCTCGTCGGCCCGCTGGTGGGCGTAGGTGGCCAGGTGCTCGGCGTGGAACCGGTCGATAAGTTGGGGGACCTGCTCCGGCTTAAGCGGTGTCCAGGGTACGGGCAGGATCAGCTCGGAGGCCTGGCCGATGTAGCGGGCATCAACGTACCGTTCGATGACCACATTCACGTCGCCGTAGCCGCCGGCCTTAATCTCGGCCCGGGCATCGGCCTCCAGCTCTTCCCAGCCCCGGTTGGCGGCCTCCACCACGGACTCGTCCAGGCGCCTCATGATGGTCTTGGTCTTGTGGTGCTCAATCTCGGCAAAGAGCAGGCCGAAGGCGCTGAACAGCCCCGGGTTGGGCGGTATGATAACCTTCTTGATCTTCAGGTCCCGGGCGATGGCCACGGCGTGAATCGGCCCGGCCCCGCCGTAGGCCAGTACGGTGAAGTCGCGGGGGTCACGCCCCCGCTCCGTGGAGACGGCCCGGATGGCCCGTATCATGTTGGAGTTGGAGATGGTGTAGGCCCCGAAGGCGGCGGTGGTGACGTCCATCTTCAAGGGTCGGGCAACCTTTTCCTCAATGGCCTGGTACGACTTTTTGGCGTTCAGGCGGAGGGCACCGCCCACCAGG
>JAZDIY010000202.1:0-2147 GCA_043804445.1 Chloroflexota bacterium
CTCGGTCTCCACCACCATCCCGTCCATCACCTTGGTGGCGCAGGCCGGCACAAAGCCCCGGGCGTTCTTGACCTCCACTAGGCACACCCAGCAGGAACCGTAGGGCTCCAGCTTGCTGTCGTGGCACAGGGTGGGGATGAATGTTCCCTGCTCCTTGGCCACGTCGACTATGGTCTGATTGGAATCGCAGGCGATCTGTTTGCCGTTGAATGTGATGTTTATCTGCATTTCTACCTCACCTTTATGGCGTCGAATTTACATTTGGTCACGCAATTGCCGCACTTGATGCAGGTCTCCTGGTCTATCACGTGGGGTTTCTTCACCTGTCCCGAGATGGCCGTCACCGGGCAGACCCTGGCGCAGGCGGTGCAGCCCACGCATTTCTCGGGGATGATCTCGTACTTAAGCAGTTCCTTGCAGGAATGGGCCGGACATTGTTTGTCCCTGATGTGGGCCTCGTATTCCTGGCGGAAATATTTGACGGTGGTCAGCACCGGATTGGGCGCGGTCTGTCCCAGCCCGCACAGCGACGAGATCTTTATCTTCTCGGCCAGCTCCAGCAGCAGTTCGATGTCCCCCTCCCGGCCCTGGCCCTTGGTGATCCGTTCCAGTATCTCCAGCATCCGCTTGGTGCCCACCCGGCAGAAGGTGCACTTGCCGCAGGATTCCTTCTGGGTGAAATCCAAAAAGAACCGGGCGATGTCCACCATGCAGGTGGTGTCGTCCATCACCACCATGCCGCCCGAGCCCATGATGGCCCCGGTCTGGCCCACCGAATCGTAGTCCACTATGGTGCTGCCCAAAGCCGCCGGGATGCAGCCGCCCGAAGGCCCGCCCATCTGCACCGCCTTGAATGTCCGCCCGTCCTTGATGCCTCCGCCCACCTCGTGGATGATCTCGTTGATGGTGATGCCCATCGGCACCTCCACCAGCCCGCCCCGGGCGATCTTGCCGGCCAGGGCGAACACCTTCGAGCCCTTGCTCTTCTCGGTGCCCAAAGAGGCGAAGGCCGCCGCACCGTTGAGGATGATCCAGGGCACGTTGGCGAAGGTCTCCACGTTGTTGATGTTGGTGGGCTTGCCCCACAGGCCGGACACCGCCGGGAAGGGCGGCCTCAGGCGGGGCATCCCCCGCTGTCCCTCGATGGAGGCCATCAGGGCGGTCTCCTCGCCGCAGACGAAGGCCCCGGCCCCCTCCTTGATCTTCATCTCAAATGAGAACTTGGTGCCCATGATGTTCTTGCCTAAAAAGCCCCTCTTCTTGGCCTGCTCGATGGCCATTTTAATCCGTTCCACCGCCAGGGGATATTCGGCCCGGACGTAAAAATAGCCCTCGTCGGCCCCGATGGCGTACCCCGCGATCAGCATCCCCTCCATCACGTTGTGGGGGTCGCCCTCCAGCACGCTACGGTCCATAAAGGCCCCGGGGTCGCCCTCATCGCCGTTGCAGACGATGTATTTCTTGTCGCCCTTGGAGCCCCGGGCGAACTGCCATTTGCGCCCGGTGGGGAAGCCCGCCCCGCCCCGGCCCCTTAAGCCCGAATCCAGCACCTCTTTAATGACCTCGTCCTGGGTCATTTTCTTGAGGGCCTTTTCCAGGGCTTGGTATCCGCCGTGGGACATATAGTCCTCTATCTTCTCGGGATCCATCTGCCCGCAGTTGCGCAGCACGATCCTCTTCTGCTTGGCGTAAAAGCTGTCGTCCGGCAGGGCCCGGTCGCTGGCCTTCACCAGCCAGTCGGCCACCGGCCGGCCCTGGGCCAGATGCTCGTCTATGAAGCGCGGCATCCTGTCGGGGGTCATGTTGCCGTAGGTGTACACCTGGCCGTGCTTGTCATGGACGTCCAGCAGAACCTCGCTGTAGCACATGCCCACGCAGCCGGTGTCGGAGACCTGGACGTTGAGCTTGGCCTTTTTGAGGTTCTCCATCAGGGCCGCCTTGACCTTGTGGCCGCCGGCCGCAATGCCGCAGCTGCCCAAGCCAACCACTATCCGGTAGTCCGGAGCCGTCGGCTTTTTTACGGCCTTCTTTTTGGGAAGGGTTTGGGCTTTAGAGGTCGCTTTTTTCAAGACAGGATCCTCCTTGTATATGAAGTAATTTTATCTTTCTTGCCCACTAAACACACAAAACCTTATCTTATTGATTTG
>JAZDIY010000203.1:0-2298 GCA_043804445.1 Chloroflexota bacterium
GGGGTAACGACCGGCTCAACTACTTCCGGGGTGAGCTGCGGCGGCTGGGCCGGCGCCACCGGGTCCGGGCCAGGCAGCTCTATCAGCCGTACTATCAGCCGGCCTCGCAGACCACTGACTACGGCCCATAAAGGGTCTGAAAATTCCCCTCGGTCCCCCTTTTACAAGGGGGACGAACGGAAAGGGACTTAACCGGAGTAGGGGTGTTGAAGAGGGGCTAGCCCTCATTTACCGGGGTATTAAAATAGATAGCAAGGCCCCGTGTATCAGGATTAAACGGAGGGGAGCAGCCTTCGTTAGCCAGGGTGTTGAAGAGGGGCGGAGCCCCTCTTAAGTAGAAAACTTCCCCTTCCCCTTAATTTAAGGGGAAGGGGATAAAGGGGATAGGGTCACCCTAAATAAAACCAGAGGAAATAACGGTGATGGTAAAAGAGGTGTTGACCGGAGACAGAGAGGGGCCGCCCCGGGAGGCGTTTGCCCTCATCGGTGATGAGCATGACCAGAGCACCTGGCGGTTACTCCACCACCGCCGCAGCATCTTCCGGGCCCTGGAGGGCAAACTCAATATCGAGCGCACGGTAGACTGGGAAAGAATGCCCGCGGCGGTGGCCACCCTTTCCCGGCGCCGGCCCAACCGGGAACGGGTTGAAGCCGGGCCGGAGGAGCTTCTCCAGGCGGCCCGGCACCTGGCGGCCCACTACCTTGCCGCCGGCAAACCGCTGCCGGATATCCTGGCGGCACTGGGGTAGCCAGAATTGGGAGCAGGTGGTTATGAGGAATCTATCATCAACATTGCTGGCAGCGCCGAAAACGGCCAGCCATACCCCTTACGTTAAGGTTGAGGTTACCAACCGCATCGGCGGGGTAGTCCGTCTGGACTGGGCCCGACTTTATACCGGCACCGAGGATGACTGCTATCATGCCGCCACCATGCCCGGTGACGGCTCGCTGGTACGGGCCAGGGTCACCCCGCCGGTTGATGCCGGCAAGCTCTACCGTCAGCGGGTGGCCAGCCCGGGACCGGGGTCTGACTTCAGCCAGTGGGTCTACACCGGCCAGTACGATGCCCTGGTGGTGGCGGCCGCCTCCCTGGGGGCCGAGGCCAGCATCTTCTGGGTAAAGGGCAGCCGGCAGATTTACCAGCTCAAGAGCACCGACTACGGGGCTACCTGGGGCAGCCCGCAGCTGCTGGGCTATTCCCCCACCACCTCCGTTTACGGCATGGCGGCGGCCTACCGGCCGGACGGTGATATCGCCCTCTTCTTTACCGACCAGGCCATCCTCTACGTGATGAAGCGTACGGGGGGGAGCTGGGGGAGCCGGGTGGCCTGGGACAAGTCCACCGGCAGTCTATCGGGCGTGGCCACGCTCTATGACGGCGACTGGAATTTGCTGGTTACCGGCCAGGACCCGGCCGGCAATTACCGGCTGTGGAGCCTGGTCTACGGTGACGGTGGGGCGGTGACCACTGGCAGCTGGTCAGCCCTGAAGGAGGTGGCTTCGGCCCCCTCCGACGGTGACTTCGAGTACGGCGGCGTGTTCCTGGCCAAACCGGATGTCTACCAGGCCTTTTTCGTGGAGAAGTTCAGCGGTACGGCGAGCTATCGGCGCCCCTACTGGTCGCACACCGTTCCCGGTACCGGCTTCCTGGACAGCCTGTGGCGGGAACCGGTGCCGTTTGACCTTGACAGCGAGTACGGCCTGGCCCTGGCCAGCGACGGCGATTACGGCTGGCTGTCCGCCCCCTGCGGGGTGTGGCGGGCCGGCTTGACCCCGCAGAGCCTGGAGTTGACCGCTGACGTGGTCTCCCTGCGGCAGGAGCTCGGCACCGGTCAGGGCCGGCTGGTGGTGGAGCTGCGTAACGATGACGGCCGGTACGCGGCACCGGGGCAGGACGGTCTGGCCCTCCTTGATGCCGGGGCCGAGCTCAGTTTCAGCCCGGGCTACCGGACCGCGGCGGGCAACGAGGTCAGCCCCGGGCAGACCTCTGTCCTGGAAAGCTACCAGCATACCAGTGCCGGGGGCAAGGCCAATCTCTGGCTCTATGCCTACGATGCCTGGCACAGTCTGGGGGAGTGGCGGGCACGGCAGCAGTGGCGCTGGAACAAGGCTGCCGATGACGTGAGCGTGCGGGACCTCCTTGCCCTGGTGCTGGCCCGGGTGGGGCTCAAACTTGAGGTGAAGTCCCAGTCCGCGGCGGTCACCGGCTTTTCCCCTGACTTTACCATCCAGCCGGACAACCGGGGTGACGCCGTCATCGCCCGCCTGCTTAGCTTCGTCCCCGACTTGCTGCTGGTG
>JAZDIY010000204.1:0-5312 GCA_043804445.1 Chloroflexota bacterium
GGTTTGAGTTAGGGAACCTCACCCCCTCCTTCCCCCTCTCCTTCTCAAGGAGAGGGGGAAGAAATAGAAAAGAGAGGCTTAGCCTCTCTTTGACGCTCTTTTTAATGAGAGGGAGGGATTTGCCCCCGCTCTATCCGGTGTGATTAGGGGGGAGTTTCATCCCTGCTTTCACTGAGAGGGGAACAAGTAAAGAGAGGGGCTTAAAGCCCCTCTCTTAAAAATTACTTCCCGGAGAGGGATAAAGGGTGAGGGGTCACCTTAAAGAATATTTGCCACTTTATTATCCTGCTTAATACTGATAAACTATAAGCGAAAACCTACCTATTAAGAGAGAACAAAGGAGATAACATGGCGGAGTTACGTATCCCCGGCCCTACCCCCTGTCCCGATGTGGTGCTGCAGGCCATGGCCCGGCAGATGGTCAACCATCGCGGCCCGGAGTTCCAGAAGATAGTGCACCAGGTGACCGACCAGCTGAAACAGCTGTTTCAGACCAAATATGATGTTTTCATGCTCACCGGCTCCGGTACCGGCGGCCTGGAGGCAGCGGTGGTCAACACCCTGTCCCCGGGAGATACGGTGCTCGGGGTCTCCATCGGCGTCTTCGGGGATCGTTTCGCCAAAATTGCCAGCCAGTTCGGGGCCGAGGTTATCCCCCTCCGCTTTGACTGGGGTAAGCCGGCCGACCCCTCGGCCATCCGCCAGGTGCTTGAGAAGGAGCCGCACATCAGGGCGGTGCTGCTCACCCATAACGAGACCTCTACCGGCGTGACCAATGACCTGCCCGCCATCAGCGCCGTGGTCAAGGAGTTCGGCAAGCTGCTGCTGGTGGACGGTATCAGCAGCGTGGGCTCGATTGACCTCAAGACCGATGACTGGCACTGCGACGTGGTCATCACCGCTTCACAGAAGGGGTGGATGGTGCCCCCCGGCCTGGCCATGGTCAGCGTCAGCCCGGAGGCGTGGCAGGCCAATGCCCGGGCCAAGATGCCCCGCTTTTACTGGGACTTTGCCCAGGCCAAGAAGTACCTGGAACTGAACCAGACCCCCTGGACTCCGGCGATTTCGGTGATATTCGGCCTCTCGGTATCCCTGGATATGATGCTCAAGGAGGGTATCGCCGCCATCTCTGCCCGGCATGCCCGCGTGGCCAAAGCCGCCCGTGATGGCGTCAAATCGCTGGGCCTGTCCCTCTTCGCCCAGGAGAGCTATGCCTCCAATACGGTTACGGCGGTGGCGGCCGCCGGCGGGCTGGATGTCTCCCGGTTGCTCAAGATAATAAACCAGGAGCATAACGTGGTGCTGGCCGGTGGCCAGCAGAAAATGGACGGCCAGATCTTCCGCATCGGGCACCTGGGCTGGGTAAACGAAGGCGATATTGCCAAGGTCATGGCGGCCCTGAAGGTGGCCCTGCCCCAGGCCGGATTTAAAAAATGAAAGTCCTGGTCACCGATAATATCTCCCGGGAAGGGGTGGAGCTGCTTGAGCGCTACGCCGAGGTCGAGGTGAGACCGCCGCTGCGGCCCGAGGAGCTTATCGCTATCATCGGTGACTACGAGGCCCTGGCGGTGCGCAGCCAGACGCAGGTCACCGCCGAGGTTATCCGGGCCGGGAAAAAGCTGCAGGTCATCGGGCGGGCGGGCGTCGGCGTGGACAACATTGATGTGGAGGAGGCCACCCGTCACGGTGTGGTGGTGGTCAACGCCCCCACCGGCAACACCATCTCGGCGGCGGAACACACCATCGCCCTGATGCTCTCCCTGGCCCGCAATATCCCGCAGGCCAACGCCATGCTCAAATCGGGCGTCTGGCGGCGGGTGGACTTCATGGGTACCGAGATAAGGGGCAAGACCATGGGTGTCATCGGTCTGGGTAACGTCGGCTCCGAGGTGGCCCGGCGGGCCCGTGGGCTGGAGATGAGGCTGATTGGTTTTGACCCCTTCGTGACCGCCGACTATGCCCGCAATCTCCAGGTGGAGCTGGTGCCCCTGGAGCAGCTGTTGCGGGAAGCCGACTTTATCACCCTCCACATCCCGCTGACGGCCCAGACCAGGGGGCTGATTCAGGACAAACAGCTGGCCCTGGTCAAGCCTACCGTCCGTATCATCAACTGCGCCCGGGGGGGGCTGATTGACGATGCCGCTCTGGTCCAGGCGGTACGGGAGAAGCGGGTGGCCGGGGCCGCCATCGATGTTTTTATCACCGAGCCGGCCACCGAGAGCCCCTACTTTACCGAGGACAACATCATCGTCACCCCGCACCTGGGGGCCTCCACGGCGGAGGCCCAGGCGTCGGCGGCCCGAGACGTCGCCCAGCAGATTGTGGATGTCCTGGGCGGCTGTCCCGCCCGGTACGCCGTCAACGCCCCCTTTATCCCGGCGGAGGTCCTTGCCGTGCTGGCCCCCTTCATGAAGACGGCCCTGGTGCTGGGCCGGCTGGTCAACCAGCTGGCCGAGGGCCAGATGGACACCATCCAGATACGCTACGAGGGTGAGATTGCCAACCATGACTCCAACGCCATCAAGGCCAGCGTGCTGGGGGGGATGCTGGAAGGGGTGAGCGAGGAGCGGGTCAACCTGGTCAATGCCAGCATCGTGGCCGCCCAGCGCGGGCTGAACGTGGTGGAGCAGAAGGAGAACGTCTGCGCCAACTACGTCAGCCTGATTACGGTCAAGGTCATCACCAGCACCGGCGAGACCACCGTGGCCGGTACCGCCCTGCACGGCGTCCCCCACGTGGTCCGCTTTGACCGTTACTGGATAGATATTGAGCCTACCGGGGGATATTTCCTCTTCTGTGACCACCGTGACCGGCCGGGGCTCATCGGGGCGGTGGGGAAGATAACCGGTGACGCCGACATCAACATCAGCGCCATGCACGTCAGCCGCCTCAAGCCGCGGGGCCAGGCCCTGATGATACTGGCCCTGGACGAGCCGCTGACCGAGGCCCAGCAGCAGCAGCTGCTGGCGATACCGGACATTACCACCGTTAAGCAGGTCAGGCTGTAGGGCGGCGGGGGTCTTTATACCAGCCGGTAGAAGACCAGCCCCGAGGGCAGTTTGGGATGGAAGTAGGTTGACTTGCGGGGCATGCGGTCGCCGGCATCGGCGATGGCCTTAATCACCCCCGGCTTAATCGGCTTCAGCAGCAGGGCCAGCTGGTACTCCCCGCTCCGTACCTGGTCTATGGCTTCCTGCCGGTCGTGGTTATAGGCGATGGCCTCGGCCCCGCGGTCGTTCAGGCCCAGCAGTTCCTCCAGTATGACGTGGTCCACCAGGCTTACCTCCAGCCGCTTGTAGAGATCGGTATGGAAGCAGGGCATCATCTGGCTGGCGGCGGCCTGGTCCTTGAGCCGCAGCCGCAGCAGGCGGTCCGGGGCCAGGCCGAAGAGCAGCAGGCTGGTAGCCGCGTTGTCGGCCTCCAGCCAGCCGTCAACCCGGGGCCAGATGTCAGCGGCCTCGAGGGGGATTTCCTCGATATCGAAGAAGGCTTCCAGCCGGGCGGTCAAGCCCTCGAGCCGGCCCCGGGGGATGCCCCGTACCAGGCGGTGCGGCGGCAGTATTACCAGGCCGGGGTCGTTGAAGGGGACCAGCGTCATCATCACGAAATCGAACGGCTGGTCGGCGCTGGCCGGGGGCGAGCCGGCCCGCCGCTGGCTCTGGTAGAGCAGGGCGCTCTCGTAGCGGTGGTGGCCGTCGGCGATGTACAGCGGCTGGTCGGCCAGGCAGCGGCATATCTCCCTGACCGCCTCCGGTGCGGTGACGGGCCAGAGCTGGTGCCGTTCCCCGCCGGTCATGGTGAAGTCAACGGCCGGCCCGGCCTGGGCCTGGGCCGCCAGCGCCCTGGCCACCCCCTGGCCGGGGTCATCGTACAGGCTGAAGATAGGGCTGATGTCCGCCTGCAGTGTCCAGAGCAGGCGCAGGCGGTCATTCTTGGGGGCGGCCAGCGTCCCCTCGTGAGGGCGGACTACCCGGCGGTCCCACGGCTCCAGCCTGACGCGGACCGTCATGCCGCGGCGCCGGTAGCTCTGGCCGGCGTGAATAAAGTGGTGGTCGTGGAGATAGACCGCCGGCGTCCGGTCAACCCGGAGGATGCCCTCTTCCAGCCACTGTTCCAGGGTGGCCGCCGCCCGGCGATACTTGTTGTCGGTAGCCGTGTCCGGCGGCAGCTCCCGGCTGGACTCCAGCCGGACAAAGTTGTAATCGCTCCGGTGGTAGAGCTCCTGCTCCATCTGGGGGGTGATGATATCGTAGGGGGGACAGATTACCGCCGCCGGGTCCTTTACCCGTGCCGGGTTATAACGTACCCCGCGGAAAGGGCCAATCTCCGCCATAGCTACCGTCCTTTACCAGATAATATCAATGCGGTTGACCACGATACTGTTGTAGGGCTGGCCGACCGCCGGCGCAATCGGCTCGTCGTTCTGCGGCTCGAAGTACCTCAGCCCCTGGTCTATGGTGTCGAAGGCCACCACGGCCTGCCCTTTATCCGGGCCGGTGAGCAGCAACAGGGCGGTGCGATACCCTTCGGCCACGGCGTTATTGACCACGTCCCGGGCGTACTGGACACCGCTGTAAAGCCCCGCCGCATATTGCTGCTGGTTGGTCCTGTCCTCGTGCAAAAACTGCACCGCCTCGTCGTAGGTGGGGTCTCTTAAGGGGTAACCGTGCCCCAGGGAGGCAATGATGGCGTCCTCGTAGCCGGCCTGGTAGCCGGTGTCTTTCCCCAGGGTAAACCCCTGGACGTAGCCGTCCTGCTGACCGTAGCTGTAGCCAATCTCATAGCCCTGGCGGTAGCCCTCGGTCTGGCCGGCCTCAAAGCTGGCCCGGCTTTGCTCTGCCGCGGCGCTGTAGCCCGTGGCCTGGCCGCGGGAGTAGGCCGTGTTATAGAGGACCAGGCCGCTGAAGCCAATCAGGAGCAGGGCGCCCGCCGTTACCAGCCCTTTTACAAACCACCGCATGGCAATCCCCTCCTCTTCGGTCTCGGTCCTTCCCCCCCTCTTTCCCGGGGGCTGGCAGGAAGTGGTCGGCATAATTCTACACTATCCCCTGCCCATCAATCCACCTGCCCTCAAACTTATTGTATAATGGGGATAAAACGCGGGCGTGGGGGGCCTGATGGCGGCAAGCGACGAGGTCAAGGCCAGGATAGACCGGCTGCGGGACGAGATTAACCACCACAACTACCGCTACTACGTGCTGGACAGCCCGGAGGTCAGCGATGCCGGGTACGACGGGCTGATGCGGGAGCTCCGGGAGCTGGAGGCGGCGTACCCCCAGATGGTGACGCCTGACTCGCCCACCCAGCGGGTG
>JAZDIY010000205.1:0-5801 GCA_043804445.1 Chloroflexota bacterium
GGTGGACATGATGGACTTTGAGTTCAACCAGACCCTGCCCTGCGCCATCTGGCCCCCGGCCCTGGTAGGCGATATCGTCCCCTTCCACCTGCTGTGGGACGAGGCCTGGGACGGCCGTATGTACAACAAGAACAACGAAAGGTTCATCCAGAAATGGGACCCGGTGAAAATGGAACGCACCACCCGGGCCTTCATCTCCCGGTCTATCTTCCATGAGATTAAAGAGGGCCGGGCCACCCCCCACGGCGGCGTCTACACCGGGGTAACCCACCTGCCTAAAGAAAAACAGGAGGAGTTGATCGGCAAGTGGTCGCGCACCCCCGCTTTTATCAAGCTGAAGGAATTCGGCATTGACCTGCGCAAGGACTACATCGAGACCGGCTACGCCGTCCACTACTGCCAGGGCGGCTGCAGCATCAACACCAAGTGCGAGACTGACGTTCCCGGGCTGTATGCCATCGGCGAGGTAGCCTCGGGCAGCAAGGACGGCAGTGACCGGATGATGTCCAACGCCCTGCCCTACTGCATGGCCACCGGCATCGTCGGCGGGCGAGCTGCCACCGAGAAGGCCAAGAAATCAGCCATGCCCAAGGTGAACGAGGCCCAGGTAGAAAGCCTCAAGAAAAAGGCCCTGACCCCCCTGGAGCGCACGGGCGGGGTGCCCGTCTACCAGGTCAAACGTAAGCTCCAGAAGATGATGGAGGAGGAGACCGAGTACGGCCGGACCGACGAGGGCCTCAAGAAGGCGCTGGCCCTGATTGACAACTACAAGAAAGAGGTACTGCCCAAGCTCACCGTACGCAACAAGGCCACCCGCCTGAACTTCGAGTGGATCAACGCCCTGGAGTTCGAGAACATGGTACTGGTGGCCGAGTGCGTCGCCAAGAACGCCCTGATGCGCACCGAGAGCCGGGGGCTCCATGACCGCTGGGACTACCCCAAGCCGAGCCCGGACTGGTTCAAGAACATCCACCTGAGACTGGTGGGGGGGGAACTGAAGCAGTGGACTACCCCGGTGGAGTTTACCTACTGGAAACCGGAGCCAGGCTCGCTGGGCGAGCCCACCAAGCGGGGCGTTCAGATAAAGGAATATCCGGGGTGGCGCTCCAAGCCACTTTATGAAGGAATATAAGCGGGGGATAACATGACGGATAACGAACTGGCTACCGTAAAACTATACAAGTTCGACCCGGAAGTTGATGCCGAGCCGAGATACGATGAGTACCGGGTCCCTTACCAGGGACGGACCGTGCTGGATGTTCTCCGCTATATCTACGAGAACGAGGACAGCACCTTCGCCTACCGCTGGGCCTGCACCAAGGGCTTCTGCCGGGCCTGCGTGGTATCGGTGAACGGGCAGCCGGCCCTGGCCTGCATGAAATCGGCGGAGAAGGAGATGAAGGTAGAGCCGCACCCCAAGTTCCGGCTCATCAAGGACCTGCTGGTGGACTTCGAGGACTAGCCCCTGACGATCCGTACCGCCTGGCGGGGACAGGCGCGGACACAGTCACCACAGGCCCGGCAGAGGGCGGGATGGGGCATGGGGGCTTGGTAGGGGGCCTCCTGCTTCAGCAGCTTACGGGGACAGGCCAGTGCCGCGGCACAGACGCCGCTGTCACACTGCTCCGGGTGGCATTGATTATAATTGACCAGGGCCATCTTACCCGGCATGGCTCCCCCCGTCTCCCTCCGCTTTAGCCTCCTCCAGGGCCGCCTCCAACTCTTCCAGCCGCTGCCACATCCAGGGGCGCACGGTGTGGGCCAGCCAGCTCGCTTTCAGGTCGGCAATCTGCCGCTCTATCTCCCTTACCCGTGCCTGGTTCATTTGTCCACCGTTTTAATAATCCCTTTTGAGGCAAACTGCCCGGCTAGTGGCTGCCTCAGGTAGGCACGCCGGGCGAGCCGGCGCCCCCACCCCCCAGGTTAAACGGGGAAAAGACCCGGCGCGGGGCCGCTCAGTCTGGACGGCCCTTAATTAAATTCTATGACGCCGGGAATACGGGGGTCAAGCGCGGCCCTCGTCCAGGGCCTGCCGGACGCGGCGGATGAAACCGCCCACGGCGGCATCATCACCGCCAGCCATGAGCTGGAGGATACGGCTGCCGATAATCACCCCGTCCGCCAGGCGGGCCACCTCCGCAGCCTGCTCCGGGGTGGAGATACCGAAGCCGACGCAGAGCGGCTGGGTGGCCACCCGTCTCACCCGCCCCACGAAATCGGCCAGCTGCGGCGGCAGGCTCGCCCTGGCCCCGGTCACCCCGGCCAGGGAGACCAGGTAGATGAACCCGCGGGAGTGGGCCGACACCAGCTTTACCCGCTGGTCGGTGCTGGTGGGGGCCAGCAGGTAGATGAGGTCAATCCCCTTGGCCCGGGCGATACCCTCCAGGGCCGCCCCCTCATCGGGGGGCAAATCGGGGATAATCAGGCCGCTGACGCCGGACCCGGCGCAGGCATCGCAGAACGTTTCCAGCCCGTAATGGAACACCGGGTTGTAGTAGGTCATGAAGACCAGGGGGACAGTCACCGTTTGCCCGAGCTGCCGGGCCACCTCCAGGCACTGCCGGGGGGTGACCCCGTTCTGAAGAGCGCGGAAGCTGGCCTGCTGGATGGTGGCCCCGTCGGCCAGGGGGTCGGAGAAGGGTATCCCCAGCTCCACCAGGTCGCAGCCGCTCTCGGCCAGCAGTGGCACCACCCGCAGGGTAGCCTCAACGGTGGGGTAGCCCACGGTGACGTAGGCGATGAGGGCCTTATGCCCCGGTCTGAAGACGGCGCTGAGGCAGCTCATGGCTTCACCCCCAGGGCCTCCACCACGATGCCCATGTCCTTGTCCCCCCGCCCAGAGAGGTTGACCACGATGACGTCCTCGGCGCAGAGGGAGGCGGCCAGCCCGGCGGCGTAGGCCACGGCGTGGGCCGACTCCAGGGCCGGGGCGATGCCCTCGGTGCGGCAGAGCCGCTGGAAGCCCTCCAGGGCCGCCCCGTCGTCGACGCTGACGTAGCTGGCCCGCCCGCTGTCCTTGAGGTAGCTGTGCTCCGGGCCGACCCCCGGGTAGTCCAGCCCGGCGGAGATGCTGTGGGTGGGCAGTACCTGGCCGCTATCGTCCTGGAGGAGGTAGGAGCGGGTGCCGTGGAGGACACCCACGCTCCCCGCCACCAGCGAGGCGGCGTGCTCCCCCGTGGGCAGCCCTTTACCAGCGGCCTCCACCCCGATAAGCCGGACGCTGGTATCGGCCAGGAAGGGGTAGAAGATGCCCATGGCGTTGCTGCCGCCGCCGACACAGGCCACAATGTAGTCCGGCAACCGCCCCAGCTTCTCCAGGGACTGCCGCCGGGTCTCCTGGCCGATGACCGCCTGGAAATCACGCACCATGACGGGGTAGGGGTTCGGGCCGACCACCGAGCCCAGCAGGTAGTAGGTGCTGGCCACGTTGGTCACCCAGTCCCGCATGGCCTCGTTGATGGCGTCCTTGAGGGTGCGGCTGCCGGTGGCCACCGGCCTCACCTCGGCCCCCATCAGCTTCATGCGGAAGACGTTGAGCTCCTGGCGGTGCACGTCCTCCTCGCCCATGTAGACCACGCACTCCAGGCCCAGCATGGCGCATACGGCAGCGGTGGCCACCCCGTGCTGCCCGGCCCCGGTCTCGGCGATGATGCGCCGCTTGCCCATGAGCCGGGCCAGCAGGCCCTGCCCCAGGGCGTTGTTAATCTTGTGGGCCCCGGTATGGGCCCGGTCCTCCCGCTTGAGGTAAATCCGGGCCCCGCCGCAGTTGCGGGTGAGGCCCGCCGCCAGGTAGAGCGGCGTGGGCCGCCCCGAGTAGTCACGCGACAGGGCGGCGTACTCGTCCCAGAAAGCGTTGTCCCGCTTAACCGCCTGGTAAGCGGCGTTGAGCTCGTCCAGGGCGGGCACCAGCGTCTCCGGGACGAAGCGCCCGCCGTAGTCCCCAAAGTATCCCCGGCTATCCGGCAGCATACCGCCGCCCCCGTCTGGTTTTTTAGCCATCATCCTCACCCCCTGTATCCCCCTCTCCACTCTTGGAGAGGGGGAAGAGATTTCTGAGAGGGGCTTCGCCCCCCCTCAGGCTCACCCTGTATAAACAGTTATTTCCTCGCTCAGGTTCAACATCCTTGGCCCACCCTCATATGCCACCGTGCCGCCGGTAGCGGGGCCACCAGCACTCGACCCTAGCCGGATAGTCCGGACTCGTTGACACTCACTATCATACACCTATCTTTCAGTTTCGGCCCGGCGCACCGCCCGGATGAAGGCCCGGATTTTGGCCGGGTCTTTCCGGCCCCGGCTCTCCACCCCGCTGGAGACGTCCACCCCCCAGGGACGGGCCTGTCTCACCAGCCCCCCCACGTTTTCCGGCCCCAGGCCCCCGGCCACCAGCACCGGGAAGCGGGCAGCCACCGCGGCGGCCAGCCGCCAGTCAAAGGCCCGGCCGGTACCGCCGTAAACGTCCGCCGCCTGGGTATCCAGGTGGCATATCAGCCGGTCACTATCATACCGCCGGTAGCCGGCCTCCATCTCTTTAATAATCTCGTCAGCCGGCCTTCCCGCCGGGACGTGGACCACCTTGATGACGGGGCAGGCTATCTCCCGGCAGTAGTCCCAGCTTTCGTCACCGGAGAGCTGTACCCAGTCCAGACCACAGTAGTCGGCGGTGTGGTTCACCTCCAGGGCAGGCGCGTTGACGAAGACCCCCACCAGCGCCGGCGGGGTTTTGAGGGCGCGGATAGCCCCGGCGATGGGGCGGGCCTGCTCCGGGGTGACCCGGCGCGGGCTGGGGGCGAAGACAAGACCCAGGAAATCGGCCCCCGCCTCCGCCGCCACCAGGGCCGTGTCCGCCGAAGAAAGCCCGCAAATCTTGACCCTGGTCACCGCAGCTCCTTCATTTTAGCAGCGATGTCCGGGGCCGCCATCAGGGTCTCCCCCACCAGCACCGCGTCCACCCCCCAGACCCGCATCCGGGCCATGTCGTCAGGGCTTTTGATGCCGCTCTCGCTGACCACGGTACGGCCCGGGGGGACGAGGGGACGCAGCCGCCCGGTGGTGGCCAAATCCACGGCAAAGGTCTTCAGGTCACGGTTGTTGATGCCGATGATGCCGGCCCCGCTGGCCAGGGCCACCGCCAGCTCGGCCTCATCGTGCACCTCCACCAGGCAGCCCATGCCCAGCCCATGACTTAAATTCAGCAGCCCCCGCAGCCGCTCCGGGGTAAGCATGGCCACGATGAGCAGCAGGGCGTCCGCCCCGCAGGCCCGGGCCTCATAGACCTGGTAGGGGTCATGGATGAAGTCCTTGCGCAACAGCGGCAGCTTGCCCCCCAGGGCCTTCCTGATGTCCTTGAGGTAGTCCAGGCTGCCCTGGAAATGCCGGGCCTCGGTCAGCACCGAGATGGCCGCTGCCCCGTTAGCGGCGTAGGTCCGGGCGATGGCCACCGGGTCAAAGTCGGCGCGGATGACGCCGCGCGATGGCGACGCCTTCTTCACCTCGGCGATAAGGGAGACGCCCTCCCGCCGCAGGGCGGCCCCGAAGTCCAGCGGCGGGGCCTGCTCCGCCGCCCGCCGCCGCACCTCGTCCAGCGGTACCGCCCGCTGCCGGGCGGCCAGCTCCGGCCGGTTATCGGCCACAATCCGTTCCAGAATCATCATTACTGCCTAGCTCCGTCTGCAGGCCGCCCGCTGCTCCAGCTTGGCCAGGGCCCGGCCGCGCTGACTCGGCTCACGGGCCAGGGCCTCCGCCCCCGGCAGGGTGGCTTCCTGTTGGCCCGCGAGCCGGACCGCCGCCGCGTTCATCAG
>JAZDIY010000206.1:0-5982 GCA_043804445.1 Chloroflexota bacterium
CTTACCAGACCGTAGCTGCCCTGCAGGCCGGCAAGGATATGAAAATGGGGGCCACCTCGCTGGACGGGAACTTCGCCCTGGGCGACATGACCGTGGCCTACGTGATGGGCCTTGATGCCAAGGTAGTTACCGGTTATACCGGCGTCGCCCCTGTGGTCCTGTCCATGGAGCAGGGGGAAACGATGGGTATGCTTATGCCCATCTCCACCGCCTATGCCAGCGTCGTAGCGGGCCGGATTAAGCCGCTCTTTGTCGTCGGCACGAAAAGGAGCGACCTCTACCCCGATGTCCCGGCACTGAGTGAAATCGTCTCCGCCTCCGGGGACAAGAAGACGCTGCTTGAGGTCTGGGACGGGCTGGGGCAGTCCTACCACACCTTCGCCACCCCCGGCATACCCGCGGACCGGGTGAAGTACCTCCAGGAGACAGCAGCAGCGGTGATGGCTGACCCCACCTTCCAGAGCGAGATTGACAAGATCTCGGGCTACCACGTCACCACCTACATCAACGGGAAGGACCTGGGCGAGGCAGTGGCAAAAGTGGCAAAGCTGGGGGCAGACGCCAAGAGCACGTTCGACATGCTGACCCAGCGGTACGCCGCCACCCAGTAGTTAACCGGCGTCCGGGGGATTGATAAGGATTTAACTAACCAAGAAGGCTGGGGCGTAACTCGCCAGAAGCAAGGAGAGCGGGGTGTTAGAGGCTTACGGGCAGGCGCTGTCTTTTTTGCTGTCGCCGATGACGCTGCTCCTGATGTTGGGGGCCGTCATCATCGGGCTGATTATCGGTATCATCCCGGGCATCGGCGGGCTGATCGGCGTCGCCCTGTTCCTCCCCCTCGTCTTCCGCATGCCGGCCGAGACCGCCCTAACCTTCCTGATTACCTTTCACGCCGTCACCATGACCGGGGGCAGTATCAGTGCCATACTGGTCAACGTGCCGGGGACAGGGGCCAACGCCGCCACCCTCCTTGACGGCTTCCCCATGAACCAGAAGGGAGAAGGGGCCCGGGCCGTCGGAGCGGCGGTCACCGCTTCAACCTTCGGCGGTCTGGTGCCCTGTTTCCTGGCCCTGGCCATGATTCCTCTCGTCTACCGGCTGGTCATCGCCTTCCGGTCACCGGAGATGGCCATGCTGGTCCTGCTGGGGATATCCTTTATTGCCGTGCTGACCGGGCGCTCCAAGACCAGGGGCCTCGCCAGCGGGACACTGGGGGTGCTCATCTCCTTAATCGGCTTCCAGAACGTCACCGGGACATACCGGTTTACCCTCGGCAGCGAGTTCCTGTACAGCGGCCTGGAAATAGTGGCCATGGCCCTGGGGCTGTTCGGCCTGGCCGAGCTGTTTGACGTGCTGATGAAGGGGCACACTTCCATCACCTCAACTACCTCAAAACAGAGTTTAGCCGATGCCCTCCAGGGGGCCCTGGACGTGTGGCGGCATAAGTGGGTGTGGCTGCAAGGCACCATTATCGGCTACATCATCGGGGTAATCCCGGGGGTAGGTGCCGAGACCGGCACCTTCGTCGCCTACGGCCAGGCCAAGAAGACCTCCAAACACCCGGAGCTGTTCGGTACCGGCATTGTGGAGGGAATCATCGCCCCCGAGAGCGCCAATAACGCCAAGGAGTCAGGGGCCCTGCTGACCACCATGGCCTTCGGTATACCGGGGAGCGCCATCTTTGCTCTGTTCATGGGGGCCTTTCTCATGGTCGGCGTCATCCCTGGCCCCAGGATGCTGGTGGACCACCTGCCGCTGGCCCTGATTATGATCCTGGGCATCGCCCTCGCCAATCTGATCGGCGGTATCATCTCCCTCCTGGCAGCCCCCTATCTGGCCAGGGCCACCTCGGTCCATATTGATTTTCTGTTCCCGATTATCCTGTGCCTCATCATCACCGGCGGTTACATCGTGCGGAATACCATGATGAACGTGGTGGCGGTGATTATCCTGGGCCTGCTCGGGCTGCTGATGAAGCGTTACGATTTCTCCCGGCCCGCCATGCTATTGGGTTTCGTCCTGGGCCAGCTTTTTGAAAACTACGTGCTGCTGTCCTACCAGGTATCCGGGCCGCTGTTTTTCGTGACACCCATCAGCATGGCCCTGTTTGCCTTCATCGTCTTGCTGTTTGTTTACCCACTCCTCAAGAAATTCTTCCGCCACTGGCTGCCGCGGAGGGTCAGGGCATGAGATTTGAGGGCCGGGCCTATTTCATCCTGTTTCTGGTGGTGGTAGGGCTATACTGTATCATCAGCAGCCTGGCCTTTGCCCGGGTCCAGGCAAAGGCCATCCCCCTGGCGGTTGCCAGCTTGGTCTTTATACTGGCAACCATGGAGCTGGTCCGCGTCCTTCGCACTGGTAACCAGGCTGCCACCAGGGTAAAGGCGGAACCGAAGGAAGATAGTATCGCCCTTAACACCCAGCTACGCCGGTTCGGCCTGGCCCTGGCCTGGGTGGTCGGTTTCTCGCTGGGCGTGTACCTGGTGGGCTTTGTCATCGCTATGCCGGTTTTTGTTTTCAGCTACTTGAAATCAAAAGGACGGGGCTGGCTCATATCGGCTGTCCTGGCGGTTCTCACCATAGCCCTTATCTACGGCATGTTCCAGATTGGCCTGAGAAGCTCGCTCTACCGCGGGATACTCTTCGGCGGCAGGTGAGGAGATAAAATGTCAGATAAAACACGGTCAGCCAGGAGCCTGGACAGTACCGTTAACGAACTCATGACCGGGGCGATTGACTTCCACGTTCACACCGGCCCCGACCCCTTCCACGAGCGCCGGCCCGATGCCTACAACCTGGCCTTAAGCGCCCGGGCCCTGGGAATGAGGGGCATCGTCTGCAAGTGCCACCATTACGGCACCGCCCCCCTGGTTGAGGTGGTGAATGGGGTTGTCCCCGGCTTCTCCCTGATTGGCAGCCTGGTTTTGAATGAATCCGTGGGCGGGCTGAACCCGGAGGTGGTTGAGGTGGCGGCCAAGGCCGGGGCCAGGGTCATCTGGATGCCGACCTATTCCTCCACCTCGGACTTCAAGCGAAAGCAGGCCGGGGCCACCAGCTACCCCATCACCGTGGGCCGGTACGCCGCCACCGAGCCGATTCCCCTCATAGACCATAGCGGCAAGCTGGTCCCCCAGGTAATGCCGATTCTGGAGATTATCAAGAGCCAGGACATAGTCCTGGCCACCGGCCACATCTCGGTGCCCGAGATTTACGCCCTTACCGCCGAAGCCAGACGGATGGACATCAAGGTAACCATCACCCACCCCTTGAGCACCCGGGTGGGCAGCCCGCTTAACCTGGAACAGCAGCGCGAGATGGTAAAGCTGGGGGCCTACATCGAGCACACCTTTATGCCCTGCATGCCCATCTCGGAGAGAATCAGCCCCGCCGTGCTGGTGGAACACGTCAAAGGGGTCGGTGCCGAGCACTGCCTGCTGACCACGGACTTCGGGCAGGTACTGCTCCCCTCCCCACCCGAAGGCTTCCGCATGATGGTGGCCATGCTGCTCCGCTACGGGCTGACCGAGGCGGAGCTGGAAAAAGCGGTCAAGCTGAATCCGGCCCGCCTGCTGGGGCTGGACTAAGGGGCTAGAAAAGCTCCGGCCAGCGGCCCCTGACTTCCCGGGCCACCTCCGGGTTTACCTCCAGTTTATCCGGAAACTCGTCCCGCCAGTGGTACGGTTTGCAGGCCAGGATGATGGCCAGCGAGGTGGTGCTATCGCGGCGCTGCCTCTTATCAGGCGGTATGGTGGGGTCAAGCATGGCGGACACCTGCTGGGTGATGATGTTGATGGCCTCCGCCGGGTCCCGGCGAGTGCCCAGGGCCCAGAGCACCTCCGAGTTGCTGGAGGGGTCAATATCCTCGTCCACCACGATGAGATAGTGCAGGTAACGGGCCGCCATCTGGGTGCCGGCGGTAATCATGGCCGCTTGCTTGGCGTGCCCCGGATACTCCTGTTTCAGCGAGATGACCATCATAGCCACGGCAGTGGCGTCTTCCACCACCCAGACCCCCTTTACCCCCGGTATCTGCCGGTCAAGCTCGTTCCAGACGGTGGCCGCCCGCTGGATGTGCCGGCCCAGCGTCCATACCGCCGGGAAGCGGGAGGGCGGGTTGCCCTGAATGATGGGGTTATTGCGGTGCATCACCGACTTCACCCGGAAAGCCGGCCTTTGCACCCGGCCCGTAGCATAGTAACCGCTCCACTCCCCGAAGGGCCCCTCGGGCCTGGTCTCTACCTCCGGCGGCACAATCTCACCTTCCAGCACTATCTCCGCGGTGGCCGGAACCGGCAGGCCGGTGGTGATGCCCTTGACAACCTCCACCGGCGCACCCCGCCACCAGCCGGCGATATCGTACTCGCAGACCCCCCAGGGGGCCGGCCATATCGAGCCCAGCCAGGTTATCGGGTCCTGGCCACAGGTAACCGCCACCGGGCAGGCCAGGCCTTTACGCCAGTACTTCTTCTGTATTATGTCGAGGGTATGGGCCGGGGTAACGTGAACCGAGGCGGTGTTCCGGTCCTGCACCTGCACCCGGTAACAGCCCAGGTTCAGCCAGCCTTCATCCGGGTCTCGAACGATGGTCATGGTGCCGGTCCCGATGTAAGGGCCACCGTCCAGCTCATGCCACTTGGGGGCGGGGAACTTCAGCAGGTCAACCTCATCGCCGACCTGGATATTCTCCTTGACCGGGCCACTTGCCACCTCCACCGGCGGCAATAATATCATCCCGGGGGTCATTTTATCACGGAAGGCCCTGACCAGATCTAATCCTTTGGCCCCGGTGGGGAAGCCCAGGGCCAGCGCCGTCCGGCTGGGGGTGGTAAACAGGTTAGAAGCGACGCGGTATCCCGGCTGGTGGCCCTTGATCCGGTCAAACATGAGCAGCGGCGAACCGGGCCTCTCCGATACCAGGTGAGTCAGGGCGCCAATCTGCCGTTCGGTGTCGGCGCCTTCAATCAGCTTGTACTCACCCATCTCCTCCACTTTGGCGATGTACTCTCTCAGGTCACTAAACATGTGCCCCTCCTATCACTGGATGTCTTAAAGCCGCCGGGAAATGACCGGGCGTGATACCCGGGCCTAGACGCTCCGTCCTATCTCCGCCCCCTCGCGCACCGCGTAGAAGCCATCGCGGGGGGCGGCGCAATCGCCGATGGCGTACAGCTGGGGCACCACCCACCGGAGCTGCTGCCAGAGCCCGTTTTCCGACCGGGCCCCCACCGCCAGGACGACGGTATCCGCCTCCAGAAAGAGCAGCTCCTGGTTTTCCGCCACGTAGACCCCGTTGGGCCTTATCTCGTATACCGGGCTGTTGGGGTACAGCCTGACCCCCACCTCCTCCAGCCTCCCCCTCAGCACCAGGTAGGTATTACGCTCCACGTCCCGGCCCAGCCGGGAGCGGGTGACCAGGGAGACCGTCTTGCCCTGCTCCGCCAGGGATATGGCTACCTCCATGCCCAGGTAGCGGGCCCCGGCCACCACCACCCTGTCCCCCACCTCAGCCTGGCCCCGGATGACGTCCACCCCCTGCACCACGTTTCTCCCATCAGCCCCGGGCACGGGCAGCGTCGCCGGGCGGGCACCGGTAGCCACCACCACCACCTCCGGGGCCGCTTTTTCCACCAGGGCCCGGTCCACCGCCTGCCCCAGGTTCACTGTCACGCCCGCGTCTTTGAGGCCCTTGACCAGCCTGTCCCGGAAGTGCCCGAACAGCACCGCCTTTTCCCTCTGCAGACAGGCGATGTTCCACTGACCGCCCAGCTCCTGGCTGCGCTCGTAAAGCGTTACCTCGTGGCCGCGCTCGGCCATGACCCGGGCCGCCTCCATGCCCGCCAGCCCGCCCCCCGCTACGATCACTCTCTTGGGACGGGATGACTTCTCCAGAACGAACTCGCGTTCCCTGAAAAGCGACGGATTGACGGTACATGCCAGGGTGACGCCCCGGCTCTTCAGCCTCTCCCGGGAAAGATGGGCAAT
>JAZDIY010000207.1:0-8411 GCA_043804445.1 Chloroflexota bacterium
ATCAGGTCAAGGATGCTCTTAGCCGAGCCCATGACTGCCACGGCATCTGCCCGTAGCCAGGAGCTGTACCGGTTGATAACCTGGGCTTCAGCAAAGGAAAGCAGGTAGATACCGGTGCCGGTGGTGAAGCCCCAGAGCTGGATCTGCACCGGGGCATGCGTCGGAGTGCCGGTGGGTGCCGGGGTCGGTGTCGGCGAGGGAGCCGGAGCCGGAGTGGGGGTAGGAGTGGGAGCGGGGGTGGGGGTGGGGGCACAAGCTGAAACGGCCAGCCCCACCAGTAACAGGACTGTGGCCAGGGATATAACCAGATTTAGTTTCATTTACCCCTCCTCTTTGGATACCGATCGTCATATATCAAGCCAGATTCAACAGCCTGGCGGGACTAAGGTTAGCCACTGTTTATGGGCTTTCCGCGGGCTCAAGCCTGCCGCCACCGTCTATGACTGATTTCATAATATCATAACCATAGATAATATCAATACTACTTTGAGACAAGGGAAGCCCCAATGTATAATAATTTTCTTGTCCGCGGTGAGGCTTATCAGGCCAGTCTGCTGACCTCGAACTGGTCTCCTTTCCGGGGGTAGTCAATATGACTCAGGGGCTGGACCACGGGGCGGCGAGCCGCAGAAGTGGGGGGGGGACTCATCCTGTGAAAAGATGTATAACGCCGGGCTTGAAGGTGACTAAGCCAGGTTGCTTACTATTTGCCGGTAGTGTCTTTTTCTGCGACCGTAGGCTTCCTCGCTGTAAATCCGGGAGCCCAGCCAGGCCAGACCATCTTCAAGTTGCTCAACCGTCATGTTCTTAGGTACGAAATTGGTGTCAAACAAAGTGCACCTGTCCCAGAATATCTCCTTCAAAAGGCGTCCTTCTGTCTTCAGTCGCTGGTACAATCTTGTTCCGGGAAAGGGGGTAAGCACGGTTATCTGGGCTTCTAGCAATTGTGACTTTTCGATGAAGTCCCGGGTTTTCTCAAAAACAGCGGGGTCATCAGAGTCCAGCCCCAGGATGAAACAGCCGTTTACCGAGACCCCGTGAGACTGTATTCTCTCAATGGCCGACAGATAGGAATCGTACTGCTTCGACTTCCAATCGTTTCTCTCCATCCCTTTCAGACTGGTCTTTAGCACACTCTCCAGGCCGATCAGCAATTGGCGGCATCCGCTCGGCCTCAGCAGGCTTAAAAGCTCTTCATCCTGGGCCACCGAAATATCGGTTTCGGTGAACCACCTGATATGCAGAGGTATCAATGCCGAAAGCAGTCTCTTTGACCACTCTTTATCGACAAAGGTGTTGTCATCGGCGAATTCAATGAAGGGGTTCCTCCAGAGCTTTTTAATGGCTTTTACGTCACGCACCACCAGTTCTACGGGCTTCTTCCGGTATGGCCCCAGGATTTTAGAAGCGGCACAAAATTCACAATCGTGCGGGCAGCCGCGCGCCGTCTGAACCGTGACGCGGTTGTGCCGGCTCTTGTCCAGGAACTCATAACGCGGCAGCGGAGACTGGCTGAGGTCATAGGCCTGGACTGACCGGTAATATGGCTCCAGCTTGCCTTCTCTGAAATCGCTGATTAACCCCCCCCAGACCGGCTCCGCATCCCCGATGACCACGGCATCGGCATGGGGCTTGGCTTCATCAGGGAGCAAGGTGGCGTGAGGCCCACCTATCACCACCTTTATGCCCCTGGCCCGATAGCGGTCGGCCAGCTCATAGGCCTCGAATATCTGGGCGGAATATGTCGAGATAGCTACCAGGTCGAAATCGGGGTTAACATCATGCCGGTTAATGTCCGGGACCTCTACGTATTCAACCTCGATATCTTCCGGGGTGAGGGCGGCGATAATGAGCAGGGCCAGGCTGGGGAGGGAAGCGATGATTTTACCGCGGCTGACAAAACCGGGCAGAGTAACGCCCAGCCGGGCAATTCTTTCGGTGCGGACCTGCACCCCGCTCAGGGCCAACAAGCCTATTTTCATCGTCAGACCAGACCTATCAGCAGCATGATGACCCCTGCCAAAACTGCCGTAGCCGGTACGGGCAGCACATACCTTGCTTTCCTGAGGAACGCCGCCGCAATGCAGGCGAGGGGCACACCGGCCGCCCCGAATACCATCAGGGCCGAGCCGATATTCTTAGCGTAATTCGGGAGGTCAGCGGTGCCCAGCTCCCGGCCGTAAAGGATGTTGATGATGGAAAGGGCCACGAAGGCCACGTGGGCCAGCCTGAGGTAACGGCGTGGCAGTGAGGCATAACCACCCAGCCATCGCTCTCCTTCGGCCCGCAGCCCCATGACCATTCCGGAGAGCAAGCCGACACCCATCCAGGCCCAGCCGAACAGGATATTTATCTCTCCGGAACTCATGCCGTCACCTCCCGGCTAACGGCACGCAGGAAGAAAACGAAGAACACGATGAAGATGAGGTCCAAAAAGCCAAAGAGGGCCAGCAGCCAGGGCATCTTTTCCACGAAGACGTAGAAAAAGGCCAGCCCGGTGTAGAAAAGTTTGAAAGCGATGCCAACCTTGACGATATCTGTATTCCGGTACATGTTGCGGTACACGAAATAGAAACCAAGGCCCATGTTGAAAATAAACGTGGCGGCGGCCTGATAGAAACCGGGATAATTGGGATAAGGTATCTTTAAGATTTGGTCGAAGATAAAATGCCAGAAAGCAAAGAAGAAGAAACCCAGAATGAAGTCGTACAGGGCCGCGACCAGAAACAGGTTGCGATAGAACCCCTCCTTCTTCAGCCGTTTGTCCATCACACTCCTCCTTTCCAATAGTGATGATTTCTCCTGCGGCTCCAGTATAGTACATGTCGGGCAAGTTTTATATAGCCAACTTCCCGTTATCACCCTTGAGGCAAGAGACATGCCGGGGTTCGCAAAAGGCTGACCCTGGTGTACGTAATCAGCCACGGGGGATGGTTTAGACCACCTCTCTCCGGTCTACCTTTACCCGGGCCAGTGCCGTTGGCTTGACATAATCCTCCAGCTTCAGCCGGGCCAGCACGGCGGGTTCCACCTGTACCCTTTCGGAAAAGGGTTTACCCCATGGCTTGGTACAGTCAAGGCCGCCGGCGGCATTCTCTCCGGGCAGTCCCGCCGAGGGGTCCAGATTCCCCTGTAAAGTACGGGGGAGGATAATCACATCTTCATCCCACTGGCTCCGGGTGGCGATGGCCCACATCACCTCTTTCTCATTGAAAATATCAACGTCATCATCAAAGGCAAAAACGTGCTTGCCCAGGGACGGAATGACGGTGGCCGCCATGATGATGGCCTGCCGGACCTCAGCAGGCCTCGGGTTTTTGAACTGAAGGTAGACGTGGTAGCGCCCGGTACCGGAAAGCGGCATATATACCTTCTGCAGAGTGGGGCAGCGCCCCTTGAGCATATCCCAGACCCGTCCCTCCAGAGTCGGGCCGCCGGTACCCTGATGGTCGGTCCAGCCGGCAGCGATGTCATACCACATGGCGTCATTACGGTAGGTAACGGCCGTTACCTTGAACTGCGGCGAGGGAATCTGGGGCCCCACGTGCTTGTGAAACTCGCCGAATGGCCCCTCGGCGTACCGCTTACGGGCCTCCATGATGCCCTCCACTATCACCTCGGCGTCAGCCGGCACCATGAAATCATCGCCCAGAGATTCGGAGGCAGCCAGCCGCAGGGGTTCGCCCAGCAGGCCGCCCATCGCCGGCCAGTGGCTGCCCGGGTAGGGCAGTTTGGTCAGCCCGCCGATATAGGCCAGCGGATGATGCCCTATCCAGTAAGCTACCCTCATATCCTGGTTTTTCATCTCGTGCTTACGCAGGTTAATGCCGTTATGCATCTCCTCCTGGATATGTACCCGCACTTTGTCCTTCTCCACCACCCAGCCCCGTTGCAGGGCACAATTATCGATACCGGAATCAGGGTCATAGGTGACCAGGAACCCCGAGGCGATATAGGGGCCGGCATCCGTTGAGTTATGCACCAGCAGCGGAAAATCAAAAAGGTCAACCTGTTGACCGGTCTGGACCACCTCCTTGACGGGGGCCTCGGTCTTCGGGACGACCACGGGGGCCGGACTGTTGACCTTCATGGTATGGTACATGTCCCGGCCCAGGGTATCGAAACTGGAGTGGCACATCCTCGCCTGTCTCGCCCGGCTGGCCAGAACGTTGATTATCACCGGCTGCCGAGCGATCTCTCCCCGCGGGTTCCTCACCCGGTGAAAGACCAGCACCGGGTACTTGTCCTGTGCCTCCAGCATGGCGACTATGGCGGTGATTTCCTGATCGTTACTGACCTCCTTTTCTATGTGCAGTACGTCCTCCGGGTAGTCCCGCTCGTAATCCTTTAGAAAAGTCCGTAAGTCCCTGGCCATATATCACCTCCGTTAATTTACTGGACGGCGCCACCGCCGCTACTTCTTGGGCTTAAGGATGATACAGTCCCAGACCGGGCATACCGCCAGGCACAGGCCGCAACCGGCGCACTTCTCCTCGTCCACCACCGGTATCCGGTCTTCACCCAGCTCTATGGCCATGTGGCCACCGTCCCGGCAGGAGATATAGCACAGGTCATCCCGGATACAGGTATCCCGGTTCACTGTGGAGACCACCCGATAGTCACGGGGCAGCTCGTCCTGGGTAACAATGTTAGGCAGGGCCTGGCCCAGCAGCTGCGATATATTATTGATGCCCTTTTCTTCCAGATAGACCTCGCAGCCGTCCTTCAGGTCGTCGATGATGCGGAAGCCGTTACGCATGGCCGCGGTGGCAATTTCAATCATGCCGGCGCCCAGCAGCATCGCTTCGGTGGCGTCCCGCCAGGTGGCCATACCGCCGCCGGCGATTATCGGGATACCCACCTTCTTGGCTACCTGGGCCACATTCCAGAGGCAGGCCGGTTTGGTGACGGGGCCGGTGTAGCTGGCATAGGTGGACTTGCCCGCCACGTTGGGGTTGGGGACCCAGGTGTCCAGGTCAACCCCCATGATGGCCTTCTGCTGCCCTCTGACCACCACCGCATCGCCGCCGGCGGCCTTGATGGTCCGGGCGGCGCTTATCTGGTCCAGGTGGCCGGCCAGCTTGATGAAGACCGGCAGCGGGGCCGCCGCCGCCCTGGTCCATTTCACCATCTGCGTGGTGAGCTCGGGGTATTCCAGCAGGCTCTGCCCGAGGGCCAGCCCGGCGTGGCCCTGCGGGCAGGAGCAGGAGCACTCGATGGCATCGGCCCCCGCCTCAATGAGCTGTCTTATCGGCCCCTGCCAGTTCTCCTGGGTGTCCCCCGCCACACTGGTGATTACCATTTTCTCCGGGAACTCCCGCTTCAGCTCCCGCACCCGCTCGGCGATGACATCTACCGGGTACTGCGATATCAGGTCAATGTTGCCCAGCCCGGCCATCTTGACATCCTCGACGTCGTAGCCCCACAGCTTGGGGCTTACCGGCTCGAAGACCAGGCTCTCCACGTGGGTGCTCTTGAGCACGGCACCCGCCCACCCCGCTCTGAAGGCGTTCCGTACCATCTCCACCTCATCGGTACAGGGGCACGCCGCCAGCACGAAGGGGTTCTCCAGATGGAGACCACAGAATTCAATCTCCAGCCTGTTCATGTTCCTGGCACCTCCACTTTTTTTACCGGCTCCCCGGTGCTTAGGTATTTAATAATTCCCCGGGCCGCCTTTACCCCATCGGCCACGGCCTGGACCACGGTACCCCTGGCCCGGACGGCGTCACCAGCGCAGAATATCCCCGGGCGGGACGTCTGCCCCGTTTCCGGGTCAACCACCACCCGGCCGCCGGCTACCGCCAGCGCGGACAGGAAGGGGTTATTGGCCCGGTCCAGGGACTGACCGATGGCCCTGACCACCGTATCAACCTCAATGGCCAGGTCACTGCCCGGCACCGGACAAACTTTGTCCGGTGAGTAATCACCGGCCTGCTGGCAGGTAATCCCGGTGCTCTCCACCCGGCGGACCCGGCCGTCATCCCCACCGATAATGCTGGCGACGCGGCGGAGGGGATGGATGATGACCCCTTCGGCGGCAGCATCTTGAACCTCCGAGGGGAAGGCCGGCATGTCCGGGAGGCTTTCCAGGCAGATAAGATGTACCTCTTTCGCCCCCAGCCGGACAGCACTGGTAGCCACATCAATGGCCACGTTACCCCCGCCGATAACGGCCACCCGCCGGCCCAGTTCGGGCCGGTTGGTGCCGGGCCCGGCGAGCACCTCCGGCCACCCGTACACCCCCGCCAGGTGCTCACCGGGTACTGCCAGCACGCCCGCTTCACTCAGGCCGATGGCCACCAGGACCGCCCCGTAGCCGACCCCGAAAAGCCGGCTTACCGCCGATGGCGTGGTGACCGGGGAATTAAGCTCAAAGCCCACCCCCAGCCCGGCGATGTAATCAATATCGGCCCGTGCCACGTTTTCGGGTAATTTGTGCCGGGGGATGCCGTGTAACAGTACCCCGCCGGGCGCGGCCCGCCTCTCAAAGAGGGTAACCCGGTAGCCCTGCCGGCTCAACTCGGCGGCGCCGGCCAGACCGGCCGGGCCGGAGCCAATCACCGCCACCGCTCCCCTCCGTGATGCCGCCATCTCAGGGGGCTTCAGGCCCCTCCCCGGTTCAAACTCCACAGCAAAGCGGTGCAGTGCCTTGATGTTAATGGGCTGGGCCAGACGGGTACGGGAGCATGCCGCCTCGCAGAACTGCTCGGCCGGACAGACGTGCCCGCACACCGCCGCCAGCACGTTCCTCTCCCTGATTTTACGGGCCGCGCCCGGGAAATTGCGCACTTTGAGATTACGGATGAAAGCGGCCACGTCAATACCCGCCGGGCAGGCCGCGCCGCAGGGGGCATCATGACAAAACAGACAGCGGGCGCTCTCCGCCATCGCCTGATGAGGTGGCAGGGTGCCGTACACCTCGTCAAACGTTTTGACCCGCGGTGACACCGCCAGCTTAGCCGGCTCCTGACGTATTGACATACCGGTCTCTACCTCACCGAATAGGGGCCCCACCAGGGGGTGAACCTTTATAACATTAGGCCGATGGTCCTGTCAATACCGGGGGTAAAGCGGTTCTACATGATTGACACTATTTCAGCAAAGGTCTATCCTTTACTCAAAAAGAGTAGGGAGTAAAATGGGGGACCTTAGAAGTTGGTTCTACCGTCATATGTGGCTATTTCCAGAACCAGGGGGTGAACGGTGAAAGTTATCAAGTCGGTATGTCAGATGTGTGGGCCTGGGTATGCTGGTTGTGGCATAGATGTCCACGTTAGCGATGGCAAGGTCATCAAGATAGAAGGCACCAAGGGGCACCCGGTAAATGACGGCAAACTGTGTGCCAAGGGTCTGGCGGCGATACAAATGGAATATGACCCTGGCCGGCTTCAATACCCCTTAAAGAGGGCAGGGGCCCGGGGTGAAGGGAAATGGCAGCGGGTCTCCTGGGATGAAGCCATGGCGACCATCGTCACCAGGTTAAAGGCAATCATTGCCGCCGATGGGGCCCGGGCCATCACCTGGTTTAAGGGACAGGGGTCCGCGTGGGAAAGTAATTGGAGCTACGCCCAGCGGTTTATGAACGCCCTCGGCTCGCCCAACTCGGTCACCCAGGGGCATAACTGCGAAATACCCAGGGCAATAGCCTGTAGATACACCTACGGGTCGATTGCCTGGCCTGACTATGAGAATACAAGATGCGTGGTACTGTGGGGTTATAACCCGCTGAATACCTCCCTGCCCAATAACGGTGCCCGGGTGATGAGGGCTAAGCAGAGGGGAGCCAAGCTCATCGTGATTGACCCCCGGTTCACCAGGACAGCCGCCAAGGCGGACATCTTCGTCCAGCTCAGACCGGGTAGTGACGGGGCTCTGGCCCTGGGTATGCTCAATGTAATTATTGAGGAGAACCGGTACGATAAGGAATTTGTTGATAAATGGACAGGCGGGTTTGATAAGCTCTCGGAGCTGGTCAAACAGTACCCGCCGGAAAAAGTGGCCGAAATTACCTGGGTACCAGCGGAGATGATACGCGAAATCGCCAGGATATATGCCACCACTAAACCGGCCGTCCTCCAGGACGGGAACGGTCTGGACCAGCAGCCGACGGTAATTCAGACCCTACGGGCCCTGTGTATACTGCGTGTTATCACCGGCAATCTGGATGTGCCCGGCGGCAACGTGTTTAATCCCGAGGCGCCGCCGTTCTTCTCCCGGACGGCCCCGATGACGATGAGAGATATGTCGAAGGAAGGCTGGCAGAGGTCATTTCAAGGGTCGGTGAGCACGCACCCATTATTCTACGGCACATCGGTGGTCACCTTGCCGGAGGCAATAGAGGCGATACTGACGGAAAAACCCTACCCCATCCGCGCCGTCATCCTTCACAGCATCAATCCGGTGGTAAT